>DATDBD010000167.1:0-7984 GCA_036525015.1 Lysobacter sp. | reverse complement strand
CCACCTTCACGACTGGGGCTGGCCGCTGATCGACGCCCAGGTCGAGAACGAGCATCTGTTGAGCCTGGGAGCGGAACGCTGGCCGCGCCGCCCTTTCCTGGACGCCGTCGAGCGTCTCGTTGACCAACCGGGCCTGGTCGGTCCGTGGACGCAACGCGTGGGCGACTGGCCCGCCAGTCGGCTGGTCGAGCCGGTGACGGACTGAACAGGACGACCTGAACAGGTCGGGCCGAAAGGCCCCGCCTGAACCGGATTAACCGTTTTTTTGCACACCCAGCCCCCACGTGGCAAAATGCTGGGCTTCGTCCCTTGCCTTATCCCAAGGCTAGGGCACCCATCCATCAGGAACCTCATGGCAAAAGACGACGTGATCGAATTCGAGGGCACGGTGGCGGAAACCCTTCCGAACACCATGTTCCGAGTGCGCCTCGAAAACGGGCACGAGATCATTGCCCACATCTCCGGCCGCATGCGCAAGAACTACATCCGCATCCTGACCGGCGACAAGGTGAAGGTCGAAATGACCCCGTACGATCTGACCAAGGGTCGTATCACCTACCGCATGAAGTAATTGCGGTAACTATTTGAATAAAAAGGCGGCCAGAGGCCGCCTTTTTTGTTGTCCCGGTCGCGGCCGGGTTGCCCTCCCTCTCCCGACCGGGGGAGGGAATTCGCTGGAGCGACCTAGACCGTCGCCGGCAACAGCTTCTCCGGCTCGGCATACGCCTCCACGGCCAGGTCGTCGCCCTTGACGTCCACGGTCACCCGACCGCCCCCGACCAGCTTGCCAAACAGCAGTTCGTCCGCCAGCGGGCGCTTGATCTTGTCCTGGATCAACCGCGCCATCGGGCGCGCGCCCATCAGCGGGTCGAAACCGTGCTGGGCGAGCCAGTCGCGCGCGCTCGGTGTCGCCGTCAGGGTGACGTTCTTCTCGTGCAACTGGGCCTCCAGCTCGATCAGGAACTTGTCGACGACACGCAGGATGTGCTCCATGCCCAACGCCTGGAACTGCACGACCGCATCGAGCCGGTTGCGGAACTCCGGACTGAAGCTGCGGCGGATCACTTCCATCGCATCGGTCGAGTGATCCTGCTGGGTGAAGCCGATCGTGCGCCGCGCCGCCTGCGCGGCGCCGGCATTGGTCGTCATCACCAACACCACGTTCTTGAAGTTGGCCTCGCGTCCGTTGGTGTCGGTCAGGATGCCGCGGTCCATCACCTGCAACAGGATGTTGAAGATGTCCGGGTGCGCCTTCTCGACCTCGTCCAGCAGCAGCACGCAGTGCGGGGTCTTGACGATCTTCTCCGTCAGCAGGCCGCCCTGGTCGAAACCGACGTAGCCCGGGGGCGCGCCGATCAGGCGGGACACCGAGTGCGGCTCCATGTATTCGGACATGTCGAAGCGGACCAGTTCGATGCCCAGCTGCAGCGCGAGCTGCTTGGTCACCTCGGTCTTGCCCACGCCGGTCGGGCCGGCGAACAGGAAGTTGCCGATCGGCTTGTCGGGATTGGCCAGGCCGGAGCGCGCAAGCTTGATGGCCGAGGTCAGCGTGTCGATCGCCGGGTCCTGGCCGAAGATCACCATCTTCAGGTTGCGCTCGAGGTTCTTCAGCACGTCCTTGTCGCTGGCCGATACCTGCTTGGCCGGGATGCGCGCCATCTTGGCGACGATCGTCTCGATCTCCTCGACATCGATCAGGCTCTTGCGCACGTCTTGGGCGAGCAGCCGCTGGCGCGCGCCCGCTTCGTCGATGACGTCGATGGCCTTGTCGGGCAGCAGGCGGTCGCCGATGTGCTTGACCGACAGGTCGACGGCCGCGTGCAGCGCCTCGTCGGCGTAGGTCACGCCGTGATGCGCCTCGTACTTGGGCTTCAGGCCGACCAGGATCTCGTAAGCCTCGCCCACTGTCGGCTCGACGATGTCGATCTTCTGGAAGCGGCGCGCCAGCGCACGATCCTTCTCGAAGATGCCGCGGTATTCCTGGAACGTGGTCGAACCGATGCAGCGCAGCTCACCCGAAGCGAGTGCCGGCTTGATCAGGTTGGACGCATCCATCGTGCCGCCACTGGCGCTGCCGGCGCCGATGATGGTGTGGATCTCGTCGATGAAGAGCACCGCTTCCGGCAACCGCTTGAGTTGGGTCAGCACGGCCTTCAGGCGCTTCTCGAAATCGCCGCGGTACTTGGTGCCGGCGACCAACGCGCCCAGGTCGAGGGCGTAGATCGTGGCGTCCGCGAGTACCTCGGGCACGTCGCCATCGACGATGCGCTTGGCCAGTCCCTCGGCGATCGCGGTCTTGCCGACGCCGGCTTCACCGACGTACAGCGGATTGTTCTTGCGGCGGCGGCACAGCACCTGGATGGTGCGCTCGACTTCGTCGGCACGACCGACCAGCGGGTCGATCTTGCCTTCGCGCGCGAGGTGGTTGAGGTTCACCGCAAACTCCGCCAGCGCGTCGGAACGGCCTTCGCCCTCCCCGCCCTCGCCGCGTGCCTCGCCTTCCTCGTGATGGCTGCTGCCGCTCTCCTCGGCGCCGTGCTTGGCGATGCCATGGGAGATGTAGTTGACGACGTCCAAACGGGCGACGTCCTGCTGGTTGAGGAAATAGACCGCGTGTGAATCCTTCTCGCCGAAGATCGCCACCAGCACGTTGGCGCCGGTGACCTCCTTCTTGCCGGAGGACTGGACGTGATAGACGGCGCGCTGCAGCACGCGCTGGAATCCGAGCGTGGGTTGGGTATCGCGGTCTACGTCCTCGGGCAGCACCGACACCGAGGTGGCGATGGCCTGCTCCAGGTCGCTGCGCAGGCGCGCCAGGTCGGCGCCGCAAGCCTTGAGGACTGCCTCGGCCGACGGGTTGTCGAGCAGAGCCAGCAACAGGTGCTCGACCGTCATGTACTCATGGCGCGCCTCGCGGGCGCGTTTGTAGCACTGGCCGATGCTGTATTCGAGATCCTTGCTGAACATGGGGCTGAAGCCTCCGGAAAGCTACTGCTGTCCAAGATGGGGACGCGCTCCGGCATTTCCATGCCAGCCCCTCGCAAGCTTGGACCGCCCGGAAAAGCAGCGGTTCCTGCGCTTACTGACAAGGACGTTGTCAGGGATGGATTTAGGCCTTTTCCATGGTGCACAGCAAGGGGTGCTGGTGAAGCCTTGAAAATTCGTTCACCTGGGCGACCTTGGACTCGGCCACTTCGCGGGTGAAGACGCCGCAAACGCCGCGGCCGCGGGTATGCACGTGCAGCATGATCTGCGTGGCTTTCTCGGCGTTCATGGCGAAAAAGCGCATCAGCACCTCGACCACGAAATCCATGGGTGTGTAGTCATCGTTAAGCAGCAATACGGAATACAGGGGGGGGCGGGCCACTTCAGGCTTGCCGGTTTCCACCAGTACGCCGTGGCTGTGCTCTTGGTCAGGTTGTTTTGCCATGGGCGAATTATAGGCTGGGCGTTCCGGCAGCCGTGGACGCCCGAGCGCGGCGCCTGCAACAATGCAGGGATATCCCGCTGGGCTGACTCATGCGCCTGTTTTCATCCGCTTCCACCCTGCTGTTGGCACTGTCCCTGCTTCCCCTCGCGGCGTCGGCCTCGAAGGAGACCGCGTCTGCTGGAACACAGCGTTCCGCGGGGGCCGATGCGACGATAGGACAGCAACTGGACGCGCTGGGGTATCGCTACAACGTGGACAAGGACGGCGATTACCAGCTCACCTTCGAACTCGACGGCGAACGATCGCAGCTTGTCTACATACTGTCCGGCGTCGAATCGTTCGGCGCCCACCGCATCCGTGAGATCTGGGCGCCGGCCTACCGGGCGCCGGGGGGGCTGATTCCGGCCGAGGTCGCCAACCGCCTGCTGGAGGACAGCCAGACCAGCAAGCTGGGTAGTTGGGTCAAGCAGGGCGACATGGCCGTATTCGTCGTCAAGATCCCGGCCGATGCCTCCCAGCAGCAGCTCGACGATGCGATCGACGCCGCCACGCGCAGCGCCGACCAGATGGAAGCGGCGCTGACTCCCGACAAGGACGAGTTCTGAGATGAGTTACCGCGAAGGGCGTTTCTGGCAGCCCGATGTCACCGTGGCCACGGTGGTGGTCGATAACGGCCGCTTGCTGATGGTCGAAGAATCGGTGAGCGGACGCCTGGTGCTGAACCAGCCGGCCGGCCACCTGGAACCCGACGAAAGCCTGATCGATGCCGCGCTGCGCGAAACCCGCGAGGAGACCGGCTGGGACGTGCGCCTGACCGCCTTCGTCGGCGCCTACCAGTGGAAGGCACCGCTCAATGGCGACGGCACCGGCGGCCGGCACTATCTTCGCTTCGCCTTCGCCGCCGAGCCGCTGCGCCATGACCCGGCGCGCCCACTGGACGACGGCATCGTCCGCGCCCTGTGGATGACCCCCAGCGAGCTCCAGGACGCCCAGGCGCGCCATCGAAGCCCGCTGGTATGGCGTGTGGCGGCCGACTTCCTGGCGGGGCGTCGGCAGCCGCTGGAGCTAATCCAGCACTTGTCATGAGTCTGTCCGGCACATGAGCGCGCCGCGCACCATCGTCGGCATGTCCGGGGGCGTGGACTCCTCGGTCGCGGCGCTGCGCCTGCGCGATGCGGGCGAGCCCATCGCCGGGCTTTTCATGCAGAACTGGGCTGACGACGGCAGCGGCGACTGCCGCGCCGAAGACGACCGCCGCGACGCCGTGTCGGTGAGCGGCCGCCTGGGCGTTCCGATCCATTTCCGGGACTTCTCGCAGGAGTACTGGAAGGGCGTGTTCGAGCACTTCCTCGCCGAATATGCCACGGGCCGCACGCCCAACCCGGACGTGCTGTGCAACCGCGAGATCAAGTTCAAGTACTTCCTCGACGCCGCCCACCAGCTCGGGGCGCAGTACATCGCGACCGGCCACTACGCCCGCGTCATGCAGATCGGCGGCCGCCACCGCTTGCTGCGCGCTGTTGACCGCAGCAAGGACCAGAGCTACTTCCTGCACCAGTTGGGTCAGGCACAACTGTCCGCGACGAAGTTCCCGCTGGGCGAACTGCTCAAGCGCGACGTGCGGCAGATGGCGCAGGAGGCCGGCCTGCCGACCGCGGTCAAGAAAGACTCCACGGGCATCTGTTTCATTGGCGAACGCGATTTTCGCGAGTTCCTCGGGCGGTACCTGCCCGCCCGTCCGGGCGAGATGCGCACGCCGGACGGCTACGTGATCGGCGAGCATCCGGGTGTGTTCTATTTCACGCTCGGCCAGCGCGAGGGACTGAACATCGGCGGCGTACGCGGCTTCGAGCCGGCTCCGTGGTACGTGGTCGGCAAGGACGTGGCGCACAACGTGCTGTACGTCGACCAGGGCACCGACAGCTCCTGGCTGCACTCGCAAACGCTGTGGTCGGAAGCCGCCCACTGGATCGACGGCGCGCCACCCGCGCAACGCTTCACCTGCACCGCCCAGACCCGCTACCGCCAGCCCGACGAAGCCTGCGAGGTGTTCGTGCACGACGACGGCCATCTGGAAGTCCGCTTCGCCCGCCCCCAACGTGCAGTGACACCGGGGCAGTCGCTGGTGCTTTATGACGCAGATGTCTGCCTCGGCGGCGCAGTAATCGCCGCCACGGACGCACCGCTGGAGCAGCGATTGCGTGCTGATGCGGCGTAGCGCCTCGACCCCAGAACACGCGATTCCCGCCCCGGCGGGGACGATCAACCCAGGCAGAGCATGAACAACAAACGAGTCAACCCGATGTCCGAGCGCGCACTGGCGCTGGCCGGGCTGGTCCAGGCACTGGCCCAGGTGCGCCGCGTCGCGGACACCGGCCAGGCCAATGCCGCGATCCTCACCACGGCGATGGATTCGGTTTTCCGCATCGATGCGCAGTCGCCCGCCGACGTGTATGGCGGCATCGAAGCACTGCGGCCGGGCCTGACCTTGCTGCGCGATTATTTCGGCAACCAGCCGCGCGACGAGCAGTTGCCCCGGCTGGCGCTGGCCGTGATGCAGCTGGAGCGCCGGTTCGTGCGCGAAGACACGATGGCCGGCCGTGTCCAGGCCGGCATCCGCGAACACGCGGCCCATGCACAACGCCTGGGCAGCAGCCATCCCGATGTGCTCTCGGCGCTCGGCAGCCTGTATGCCGAGACGCTCAGCCACCTGCGCCCGCGCGTGCTCGTGCAGGGCAACCCGCACTACCTCGGCCAGGCGCCCGTCGTGTCCGAAGTGCGCGCGATCCTGCTCGCCGCGGTGCGGTCCGCAGTGCTATGGCGCCAGCTCGGTGGCAGCCTGTGGGATCTGGCCCTGCGACGCCGCGACCTGGTGGACGCGATCAACGGCCACCTGGCTGAAGCCTGATCGGCTAACCGTTCAACCAGCGAACGGTCCTGGCCAACTCCCGCCACCGTTCTGGGCCCATGCCCAGGCCACGGCGGCAATCAGCGCCAGTGCGAGCATCCAACGCAACGTCTGTTCGACCCGATCCCGGGTTTTCTGCGTCTTCATGTTGTCCCCCCTGCTGCGTGCATCTAACGTCAGCACACATTGCAAGTCTGCGATTACTGTCACGCACTGAGCGCATCGTTTCGGCCATCGCGCATGAACATGACCAAGGCGCAAAAAACCCCGGCCAGGCCGGGGTTTTTCTTATTGCGGATTCAGGTTTAGAACTGCGACCGATGTTTCACGATCGCAACGTCGCTCATGCCGCGACGGTGTCGGCCACCTGCTTGTAGTCCTCGATCTGGTCGAAGTTCATGTAGCGGTAGATCTCGGCGCCGTTGCTGTTGATCACGCCGATGTCCGCCATGTACTCCTCGCGCGTCGGGATGCGGCCCAGGCGCGAGCAGATCGCCGCCAGTTCCGCCGAGCCCAGGTACACATTGGTGTTGCGGCCCAGACGGTTCGGGAAGTTGCGCGTACTGGTGGAGAACACGGTCGCACCCTCGCGCGCCTGCGCCTGGTTGCCCATGCACAGCGAGCAGCCTGGCATTTCCATGCGCGCGCCGGCCGTGCCGAAGGTGCCGTAGTGGCCTTCCTTGGTCAGCTCGGAGGCGTCCATCTTGGTCGGCGGCGCGACCCACAGGCGCGTGGGAATGTCGCGCTTGCCTTCCAGCAGTTTGGCCGCGGCACGGAAGTGGCCGATATTGGTCATGCACGAACCGATGAACACTTCGTCGATGACCGCACCGGCAACGTCGGACAGCGTCTTCACGTCGTCCGGATCGTTCGGGCAGGCCACGATCGGCTCGACGATCTGGTTCAGGTCGATCTCGATGACCGCGGCGTAGTCGGCATCGGCATCGCCTTCCAGCAACTGCGGGTTGGCCAGCCACGCTTCCATCGCCTTGATGCGGCGCGCCAGCGAGCGCGGGTCGGCGTAACCCTCGGCGATCATCCACTTCAGCAAGGTGATGTTGCTGGTGAGGTATTCGATGATCGGCGCCTGGTCGAGCTTGACCGTGCAGCCGGCGGCCGAACGCTCGGCCGAGGCGTCGGACAACTCGAACGCCTGCTCGACCTTCAGGTGCGGCAGGCCTTCGATCTCGAGGATGCGACCGGAGAAGATGTTCTTCTTGCCCTGCTTGGCGACGGTCAGCAGGCCCTGCTTGATCGCGGCCAGCGGGATCGCGTTGACCAGGTCACGCAGCGTGACGCCCGGCTGCATCTCGCCCTTGAAACGGACCAGCACCGATTCGGGCATGTCCAGCGGCATCACGCCGGTGGCCGCGGCGAACGCGACCAGGCCGGAACCGGCCGGGAACGAGATGCCCACCGGGAAGCGGGTATGCGAGTCGCCGCCGGTGCCGACGGTATCGGGCAGCAGCATGCGGTTGAGCCAGCTGTGGATCACGCCGTCGCCTGGGCGCAGCGAGATGCCGCCGCGGTTGGAGATGAACTCCGGCAGGGTGTGGTGGGTCTTGACGTCGACCGGCTTCGGATAGGCCGCCGTATGGCAGAACGACTGCATTACCAGATCGGCGGAGAAGCCCAGGCAGGCCAGG
>DATDBD010000166.1:0-10249 GCA_036525015.1 Lysobacter sp. | reverse complement strand
CGCAGGGTGAAGCTGTCGTTGAGCTTGAACTCGCCGCCCAGCGACATGAACTCGGTGTCGCGCCACTCGAACGGCTCGACCGAATCCGCATCCGGGTTGTCGAAGTTGATGCGCACCTCGCGCAGCGACGACCAGTCGGTCCCGGCCCACGTCGCCATCATCGCGAAGCGGTCGGTGAAGTCGTAACGCACGTCGAGGCTGGTGACCGACGGGGTGGTCAGGTCGGCGGAGATCGAGCCGTCCTGGAACAGCGGGCGAGTGGTCGGGCTGGCCGCGAACACGGCAGCGACGTTACCCGGCACGGTCCAGTCGACGTCGCCGGTCAGCTCGTAGTCGATTTCCGAACGGTAGCTCAGGCCGATGGCCAGCTTGTCGGTCGGGTTGAAGTTCGCACCGACGATAAAGCCGAAGCCGGTGTCGTCGCCCTGCACTTCGGCGAAGCCGTCGGCAGCCTGCGGACGAGCGAACGGCAGCGGACGGGTGGCCGGGTTGGCGAACAGCGCGGTGCCGAAGTCGACCGCCTTGGACAGGGTCACGTCGGCGCGCGAGTAGATCAGGCCGGCGCCGACCGAGAAGCGATCCGGCACGATGTCGAGGGCCGCGGCCAGGGTCAGGTCGATGATCTGGACGTCGGACTTCTGGGCGAAGTAACGACCCTGCCAGCCGTTGTCGTATTCGGTCTTCAAACCGAACGGCGCGCTGATCATGGCGCCGAAGGCCAGGCCGTTGTCGAGCTTGTGGATCACCGACAGTGCCGGGACCGCGGAAAGGTCGCCGGCGTCGCCGCCGTTGCCACCGGTCAGCGGACGGCCGAGGGCGTCGGTGCCCGTGCCCTGGAATTCGTAGCTGAGGTCGATCGCGGTCACGTCGGCCTGGACCGTCGTGCCGGTGAAACGCGCCATCGTGGCCGGATTGTTGACGACCACCGAGCTGTCATCGTCGCGGACGCCGGCACCGGCGAACGCGCTGCCCATGGACTTGACGCTGTTTTCCTTGAGCTGGAAACCCGAGGCCTGGACCTGGCCCAGCGTCAGCGCGCCGGCGATGCCGAACGCTAGCGCCGTCAGGCGCGTATAGCGGTGCTGCTGCATGCGTGTACTCTCCGTTGAACTAATAGTTATTGGTCTTGCGCGGCCGTGTGCCCGGCTGCCGGTTTGTCCGACTTGCCAGCGCTCGCCGGAACCCCTCCCGACGTACGACACCGTATGCACTATAGCGTGGGGGTTAACCCAAAGCTAACAATAGGCGGCCGCTCCGCGCTACCTTCCCCCATGCCGCCCAGCCCCTGCCATCGGTCCCGTTCCGACGCCCTCGGCCCCGCGGGGAGGGACTGAACCTTGTTCATCGCGATCCCGTCCCGGGAGAAGGCGCCCCTGCGCTGGGCCACGCCGCTGCTGTTCACGGCGCTGTGGGTCTGCTTCATAGGCTCGGCGCTGCTGCCCGATCCGGAGCAGCGCCGGCTGATGATGGACTGGGGCACGCTGTCCGGAGGGCTGGGCGAGCCGGCCGACTGGTGGCGGTCGATCCGCGGCGGCACCGCCCTGCGCCTGGTCACCGCCCTGTTCCTGCACGCCGACTGGGCCCACCTGCTGGGCAACCTGGTGTTCCTGCTGATCTTCGGGTTGCCCGCCGAACGGGCCATGGGGCCCTGGCGCTTCCTGGCCCTGTTCCTGCTCGGCGGAGCGGCTGCCAACCTGGCCGCGGCGATCATGATCGGCACTCCGGACCGGCTGATCATCGGCGCCAGCGGCGCGGTGTCGGCGCTGATCGGTGCCTACCTGGCACTGTTTCCGGGCGCCAAGCTGGGCGTGGTGGTGCCGCTGGGGTTGTTCCTGCAGTTCGTGAAGGTGCCGGCGGCCTTGCTGATCGGCATCTGGGCGGCGCTGCAACTCGTGTTCACCTACATCGGTCCCGCCTTCGGCGCGGTGGCATGGTCGGCGCACCTGGCGGGCTTCGCATTTGGCGTGGTGTTCGCGTTGGTCGCGCGGGCCGGTATTGCGCGGCGGATGCGGCGGCGACGCGGGTTCTGACCATGCCTCTTGCGGCTCGGCGCGATCGCCCCCATTGCGGGAACGTCCCACACACCACCATCGCCCAACCCACGTAATGGCCAAGACGCTCTACAAGGTCACCTTCTTCAACGCCGGCAAGGTCTACGAACTGTATGCCCGCCATGTCGCGTCCGGCGCGCTGTGGGGCTTCACCGAGGTCGGCGAACTGGTGTTCGACGTGCACGACGGCGTGGTGATCGACCCCACTGAAGAGCGCCTGCGCGACGAGTTCGGTAACACCCGGGTGCTGCACCTGCCGATGCAGAGCATCGTGCGCATCGAGGAAGTCGAGCGCAAAGGCCAGTCGGCGATTCGCGACGCGGCCACAGGAGAAAAAGTGGTGACGCCGTTCCCGTTGTCTGCCAAACCGCGCTGAACTTCGGTTGCGCTGGCGACCTGGGCGCGGCCTGCCTTCAGGCGCGAATCGTCAGCCGCGACGGAACAGCAACGTGAAGTCGTGCGCGAACGGTGGCATCAACACCGCCTGGCGCCAGTCCGCGGTCGTGGGAAAGGCGGCGATCATGGCCGCCTCAAGCTCGTCAAAGCCGGGTTGTTCTTCACTGACCCGAATGCCCTGGCCGCCACCGAAAATGAACTCCAGGAAGGCTTTGTCGGTGGTGAGCCGATCCATCTTGCAAGCATGAATCTCTGCGACGCTCTGCCAGGCCACGTGGTCCGGCCCGACGCAGAAACCGAACGCCGTGACCTTGACCGGCGACAATGCGGGCCTGGAGCCCCGCAAGAACCGGTTCCTGCACTCCAGGATCGTTCCCATTATCTGCGTCCGCCGTGCGCCCTTAGCGCTTGGTCTCGGGCTGCGTCGTGCTGGCTACCGGCGGCTTCTTCAGCTCGGCCAGCGCGGCGGTGATCGGACCGTCGCCTTCGAGCACGTCGCCGGCGTTGTCACCCGGCTGATCCTCGCCGTCGCCGTGCAGGTGGCCGGGAAGGCTGGCCTCCGACAGGCTGCGAATGCGATCGCCTTCTACCTTGCCCGGTTGCAGCACGACATCCGGCACGATGCCCAGCGCCTGGATCGATTTTCCGCTGGGCGTGTAATAACGCGCCGTGGTGAGCTTGACCGAGTCGCCGTTGTCCAGCGGCAGCACGGTCTGCACCGAGCCCTTGCCGAAGGTGCGGCTGCCGACGATGCGTGCGCGGCCGTTGTCGCGCAGCGCGCCGGCCAGCACTTCCGACGCGCTCGCCGAGCCTGCATCGACCAGCACCACGAGGGGTGCGCCTTCGATACGGTCGCCCGGCGTGGCGCCGAACTCCGCATCGCTGATGGCGATGCGGCCGCGCGTGCTGACGATCTTGCCGGACTCCAGCAGGTCGTCGGCGATCTGCACGGCGGCGGTCAGCAGACCACCGGGGTTGCTGCGCAGATCGATGACCAGGCCACGCAGCTTGCCGCCGGCCTGTGCCTTGAGCTTGTCGATCTGGCTCTCGAAGTCGGAAGCCGTGTCGGCCTGGAACGCGCTGATGCGCAGATACCCGTAACCCGGCTCGAGCATCCTGCTGCGCACGCTGGCAATGCGGATGGTCTCGCGCTGCACGGTCACGTCGAAGGGCTTGTCGCGGCCTTCGCGCATGATGGTCAGCTTGACCTTGGTGCCCGCCACGCCGCGCAGCGGACCGGAGCTGTCGCCTTCGTCGGGCTTGAAGGGCTTGCCGTCGATCGCGGTGATCACGTCGCCGGCCTTGATGCCCGCGCGCGCCGCCGGCGTGTCGTCGATCGGAGCGATGACTCGCAAGCTGCCGTCGGGCTGGCGCAGCAACTCGACGCCGATGCCGTCGTAGGCGCCGCGCGACTGCTCCTCGAAATTCTCGGCGTCGCTCTTGTCGAGGTAGACGCTGTGCGGATCCAGGTCGAACAGCAGGCCGCGGATCGCCGAATGCATCAGCTTCTGGTCGTTGACCGGCTCGACATAGGCCTGCTTGACCGCGTTGTAGACCGAAACGTATCGACGTATCTCGTCCAGCGGCACCTTGGAGGCCTCGTCGTCCTGCTTGGCGACGACACCGACCTCAGCCGGTGCGAGCGAAGGTGGCGGCAGCTCCTGCGCAAGCGTCGGCATCGCCGCGAATGAGGCAACGCCGAACACGAGGGGGACCAGACAACGCTTGGACATGCAGGCACTCCGGCTACCACGGGACTGGATCGATGGCGCACGGCCATCCGCGATGCGACATGGACCACGCAGCGCCATCGCAGTTCCGATTATGGACACAACGCATGCGCCGTCGGCACAAGTTTCGTTAAGACGCAGGCCGCATTCAGCGCCGCTAGCGGCGCAGCCATGTCCCGGGATTGACCGGCTGGCCGTTGCGGCGCAGCTCGAAATACAGCGCCGGCCGGCCGTGACCGCCGGAACTGCCGACCGTCGCCACCGGGTCGCCACGCTTGACCGTGTCGCCCACATCCTTCAGCAGCGCGTCGTTGTGCGCATACAGGCTCATGTAGCCGTTGCCGTGATCCACGATCAGCAGCAGGCCGTAGCCGGTCATCCATTCGGCGTACACCACCTGGCCATCGGCCACGGCCTTGACCGGCGCACCCGCGGGGGCGGCGATCAGCAGGCCCTCGCTGCTGCGGCCATCGGGCAGTGCTCCGCCGTAGCCCGCCACCAGCGATCCCGACAGCGGCCAACCCAGGCCGCCGACCTGCGGCGCTGACGCCACCACCACAGGTGCCGCAGTCCGCTTGACCGACGCCGGCTTGCCGGCATTGGCCTGCTCGCGCGCGGCGCGGGCCGCCGCGGCTTTTCGCTGCGCCTCGGCGCGTGCCGCGGTCTCGCGCAGGCGATTGAGCACCTGCTGCAGGCCCTGCGCGTCGCGGCCGAGCTCGCGCTCGCGGCTGCTGCGATCCTGATAGCGCTGGTCGAGCTTGGACACCAGGCCTGCGCGCGCCTTGCGATCGCTTTCGAGTTTGGCGAGCTGTTGGCGCTGCTGCGCGCGCGTGCTCTCCAGTTGCTCGTGGCGGGAGGCGATCTCGCGCTCGATGGCATCGAGCTGTTCCAGCTCGGCCGTCAGCGCGGCGATGCGCTGCACCCGGTCCGTCTGCAGATAGCGATGGTAGGTGAGCAGCCGGCCGCCCTGCGCGACCTGGTCCTGCGCCAGGAACGTCTTGAGCGGAGCATCCGCGCCCTGCTGGTAGGCCGCGCGCAACAGGCGCGCCAGTTCGTCGCGCTGTGCGCCCAGTCGCGCCTGCATGTCGTTGCGCTGCTGCTGCAACTGCGCGAGCGTGGCCTGCTCGCTGGCGATGCGCTGCTCGACGGTGCGCAGGCTGCGGCTGGAACGGCCGACCTGCTCGTCGGCTTCACGCAGCTGGCGCGTGGCCTGGCCACGCTCCCCTTCGATCCGGCGACGCTCGGCGGCGACTTCCTTGAGCTCGCTCTGCACCTTCTCGAGCCGACGCTCGGCCTCGCGACTGTTCTGCGCGACAGCCGGGATGGCCGCCCACGCCAATGCCAGCGCGAGTGCGGCGACGAACGGTGCGCGAAGGCCCGGCATCAGCCGACGCGGCTCCCTTCGAGCATGCTCCCTTCGAGCAGGCTCGACCCGCTCATCTCGGCCGGTTGCGGCAGGCCGAGCAGGTCGAGGATGGTCGGGGCGACGTCGCGCAGTGCGCCGCCGCTGCGCAGCGTCGCCGCACGCGCCCCCAGATAGACGAACGGCACCGGGCCGACGGTGTGCGCGGTATGCGGCTGGCCGGTGTCCGGGTCGCGCATCATCTCCAGGTTGCCGTGATCGGCGGTGACCAACAGCGCGCCGCCGGTGTCGCGCACTGCCTGCGCCACCGCGCCGATCGCGACGTCGACCGCTTCGGCGGCCTGGACGGCCGCGGCGATGTTGCCGGTATGGCCGACCATGTCGGGATTGGCGATGTTGCAGATGGCGACATCGATCTCGCCGGAACGGATCGCCGCGGTGAGCTTCTGCGTCACCTCGGGGCAGCTCATCTCCGGCTGCAGGTCGTAAGTGGCGACCCTGGGGCTCGGCACCAGGATGCGGGTCTCGCCCGCATACGGGTCTTCGCGGCCGCCACTGAAGAAGAAGGTGACGTGCGCGTACTTCTCGGTCTCGGCGATGCGCAGTTGCTTGAGGCCGTTTTCCGCCAGGATCTCGCCCAGCGTGTTGCGCAGGTCGTCAGGCGCGAACGCCACCGGCGCCGGCAGCCTGGCGTCGTACTCGGTCAGGCAGACGAAGCGCGACAGCGCCGGACGTCGCACGCCGCCCTCGTCGGGGTGTCCGAAGCCGGTGAAGTCCGGCGAAACGAACGCGCCCGTCAGCTGGCGGGCGCGGTCGGCGCGGAAGTTCATGAACACCATGGCGTCGCCGTCGCGCATCGGCGTGCTGCCGGCGATGACGGTCGGCGCGACGAATTCGTCGGTCTCGCCTCGCGCATAGGCCTCGCGCAATGCGCCCAGGGCATCGGCGGCGACGTGCGGGCTCTTCGCTTCGACGATGGCGTCCCACGCGCGGCGCACGCGATCCCAGCGCTGGTCGCGGTCCATTGCGTAGTAGCGGCCGCTGACGCTGGCGATGCGCGCGTTGCCGGCCTGGTCGCAGGCCTGCTGCAGGCGCACCAGACTGGGTTCCGCCGACTTCGGCGGCATGTCGCGGCCATCGAGGAAGGCATGCACCGCGACACTGGCCACGCCTTCACGGCGGGTCAGTTCGATCATCGCGAAGATGTGGTTCTCATGGCTGTGCACGCCGCCAGGCGACATCAGGCCCATCAGATGCAGCGTCGCATTGCCGGCCTTCGCCGCGGCACAGGCGGCGCGCAACTCGGGATTGGCGAAGAAGCTGGCGTCCTCGATTGCCGCGTCGATGCGGGTCAGGTCCTGGTAGACGATCCGTCCGGCGCCGAGGTTCATGTGACCGACCTCGGAATTGCCCATCTGCCCATCCGGCAGACCGACGTGGCGGCCTTCGGTATGGATCAGCGTGTGCGGGGCGCTCTGCAGCAGGGCGTGCCAGTTCGGCAGGCGGGCCTGGGCCAGCGCGTTGTCGGTCGGGTCGTCGCGGTGGCCCCAGCCGTCGAGGATCAGCAGGACAACGGGCTTGGGGCGCACGGAGGGGGCTGGCACGTCGGGGGTTTCCAGTGGCGGTGGGACGGGCGGCTATCGTGTTTGCTGAATCGTGACTTCGGGCAGGCGCCCGGACCGGCAATGGCTGCGATTGTAGCGAAGCGGCCTAAACCGATGCCGCCTTCGTTGCATCTGTAGGTTCATAGCCACAACAACACGCCCGCTTTACACGCCCGCCAAAAAACTGGCCCGTCCCAACCGGAACCCCAAACGATGCGCATCCGCTCCGTACTCGCCCTCTCGCTCGCCCTGGCCCTGGCCGCGCCGACCGCCTTCGCCGCGCAGGACATCGACAAGGTCAATGGCAGCATCACCGTCGAGGCCGGCCAGCAGGTCGGCGAACTCGACACGGTCAATGGCAGCATCCGCATCGGATCGGGCGCGCGCGCCGGCGATGCCGAGACCGTCAATGGCAGCATCACCGTCGCCGAGGACGTGCAGGCCGGCGGCCTGTCCACGGTCAACGGCAGCATCAAGGTCGGCACCAACGGCCGCTTCAGCAAGGGCGTGGAAACCGTCAACGGCGGCATCTACATCGACCGTGGTGGCGTCATCGGCGGCAACGTCGAGACCGTGAACGGCGCCATCGGCCTGGTCGGCACGCAAGTCGCCGGTGGCCTCGAGACGGTCAACGGCGATGTCACCGTCGGCGCCGACTCGCACGTGAAGGGCGGCATCCGCTACACCAAGCCCAACCGTCAGCTGTTCTCGATGAACAACCGCGATCCGCGCGTGGTGATCGGGCCCAACGCCGTGGTCGAGGGACCGCTGGTGTTCGAGCGCAAGGTCACGCTGTACGTGCACAGCAGCGCCAAGACCGGCTCGATCACCGGCGCCACGGCCGTGCCCTACTCCGGCGCCCTGCCTCCGGCCGAATAAGGCACAGCGCAAGACGCACGCCGGCACGATCCGGCGTGCGGGACGGACATAGAATGGCCCTTCGCAGGATCTGGCAAAAGGATCCGGCAAGCATCCGAACGGAGGGCCCATGACTCGTTCCACCCGTCTCACCGCCGCCTCGCTGGTAGGCCTGATCGCGCTCACCGCTTGCGACCGGTCGACCACGCCGGCGCCCGAACAGGCGGCCGCGCCCGCGGCCACTCCTGCCACCGCCCACACCTTCGACGCCGCGATCAATGCCGCCGACTTCGGCGAGATGGTCAAACAGCTGGCGTCCGACGAGTTCGAAGGCCGCGGCCCGGGTAGCCCGGGCGAAGAGAAGAGCGTCGAATACATCAAGGCGCAGTTCGAGCGCCTGGGCCTGAAGCCTGGCAACAACGGCAGCTACTTCCAGACCGTGCCGATGGTGCAGACCACGGCCGACGAGACCACGGCGCTCAAGCTGGACGTCAAGGGCCAGCCGCGCGAACTGAAGTTCGGCAGCGACATGGTCATCGGCACCCGCACCGGCAAACCGGAGGTGAAGATCGACGCCAGCGACCTGGTGTTCGTCGGCTACGGCGTCAACGCGCCGGAACAGAAGTGGAACGATTACGCCGGCGTCGACGTGAAGGGCAAGACGGTGGTGATGTTCGTCAACGATCCGGGCTTCCATAGCCAGGACGAAAAGCTCTTCGAAGGCAAGCGGATGACCTATTACGGCCGCTGGACCTACAAGTTCGAAGAGGCCGCGCGCCAGGGCGCCGCCGCCGCGCTGATCATCCACGACAACGAAGGCGCGTCCTATGGCTGGGACGTAGTCAAGAATTCCTGGTCGGGCGCGCAGTTCGACCTGCCCGCCAAGGACGATCCGGATCCGCGCCTGCCGGTGCAGGGCTGGATCAGCGGCGACACCGCGCGCCGCCTGATGACAGACCTGGGCCAGGACCTGGACAAGCTCTATCAGGCCGCCAACAAGCCCGGCTTCAAGGCCATTGCGCTGCAGGCGAAGCTATCCGTCGACCTGAAGAGCCAGATCAGCGAGAAGTCCTCGCGCAACGTGGTCGCGCTGCTGCCGGGCGCCAAGCGGCCGGACGAAGCGATCGTCTACATGGCGCACTGGGACCACCTGGGCAACCACGCGCATGAAGCCGACGAGCATGGCGCGAGCAGCGCTTCGACCGCCGACGACGTCATCTACAACGGCGCCATCGACAACGCGACCGGCGTGGCCGGCATCCTCGAGATCGCCGAAGCCTTCAGCAAGCAGACGCCGCCGCCGGACCGCTCGCTGCTGTTCCTGGCGGTAACGCTGGAAGAATCGGGCCTGCTGGGTTCCAAGTACTACGTCGCGCATCCGGCCGTGCCGCTGGACAAGACCGTGGCGGTGATCAATCTCGACGCCATGCCGGTGATCGGCAAGTCGCGAGACATGACCGTAGTCGGCTACGGCAGCTCGCAACTGGAGGACATCCTCAAGGGCGTCGCCGATGGCCAGGGACGCGTGCTGCACCCGGAAGCCACGCCGCAGGACGGGTTCTACTTCCGCTCCGACCACTTCAACTTCGCCAAGGCCGGTGTTCCCGCGCTCTATGCCAAGGGCGGCGACGACCTGATCGACGGCGGCACCGCCGCCGGCCGGCTCGCGCAGGTCGATTACCGCGACAACCGCTATCACAAGCCGGCCGACGAGTACGACGCCGGTTGGAAGATGGATGGCGTGGTGCAGGACCTGGAGGCGTTGTACTCCGTGGGTCGCGACCTCGCCGGTAGCGAGCAATGGCCAAACTGGTACGAAGGCAACGCGTTCCGCGCGGCCCAGCAACGCCTGCGTCCGACGGTCCACTGACCTGGCGCCATGTGGTCATGACGACGGCGCCTGAGGGCGCCGTCGTCGTTTTCGGCTAGGCTGTGCGCCATTCCAGAACGGACTCCACGATGCACGCCATTGCTTATGGATGTGTGCTGATCGCCGCGGTGCTCCCCTATCTCTGGGTCGCCATCGCCAAGTCGAGCGGCGAGCGCTACAACAACCGCAATCCGCGGGCGTGGCAAGCGCGCCAGGAAGATCCGCGCTCGAACCTGGCCAATGCCGCCCATCTCAACGCGTTCGAGGCCTTCGCTCCTTTCGCCGCAGGAGTGATTCTGGCCCAGCTCGCCCAGGTTCCGGCCGAGCGGATCGCGGCCCTGTCGGTCGCGTTCATCGTGTTCCGTGTTCTGCACGGC
>DATDBD010000165.1:0-9416 GCA_036525015.1 Lysobacter sp. | reverse complement strand
AATGCGCACGCTGGCATTGCCGCAGTTGCTGGCGATCGTCTCGCCCGGCAACGACGCCTCGGTGAAAGTACTGGAGCGCATCGGCCTGAGGTTCCAAAGCAATGTACGACTCGGCGCGAACACGGAAGAACTGCTGCTGTTTGCCCTCGAGGCGTGATTCCCTGGCTCGTCGCACCCGTCCCGCGTCCCGACAGCGCCCGATGGGGTAGATCCGTCCGATCCCCGGGGCGTACCACGTAAAATAGTTATCGAGCAGTGTTACGTCTGGCCGTGAGGGCCATCATGGAACACGTCGCGATCCCGGTCCGCTCATCCACGATCGTGCGAGCGCTCGCCGTGTTCGCCGCCGTGCTGGTCGCGGCCGGCACCGCGTTGGAGCTGGTTAAGTACCTGACTGGCCACGATCACGTGTTCGGGCTGATCGGTCTCTTCAATCTCGATTACGAGCGCAACATCCCGACGCTCTACAGCGTCGTGCTGTTGCTGTGCGCGTTCGGGCTGCTCGCGCTGATCGCCATGTTGGAGCAGCGCAGCACCCGGCGTGATGTGACGTACTGGGTGGTGCTCGCGATCGGTTTTCTCGGCATGGCCGTCGACGAGGCCTGCTCGCTTCACGAGACTCTTGACGTACCGATCCGTGCCAGGTTCAAAGGGGTTCACTTCGGTCTGCTGTATTACGTCTGGGTGGTGCCCGCAGGCGTCCTGGTCGCCGCGCTGGGCCTGTACTTCCTCGGTTTCCTGCGCCGCCTTCCCGCCGCTACGAGACGCGGCTTCATCGTCGCGGCCGTCATCTACCTCGGCGGCGCGGTGGGGGTGGAACTCTTTGAGGGTCGCCTCCACGAGGCGTACGGTACGCAGAACCTCGGCTACAGCCTGCTCGTAGCGGTCGAGGAAGGCATGGAAATGGCGGGCGTGATCATCTTCATCCACGCGCTGCTCAACTATCTTGGCCGGCGACACCCGCACTTGCGGATACAGATCGTGGCGACGCAACGTCAGGCCAAACTACGGCGGCCCGATGCCTATTCCCACGTCGGTGAACCAGAGTTTCCGCCACCGGTCGCGCTTGGCATCGGCAGGCAACAGCTGCGGCGAAGCCGTCTGCGCAGGCGCGAATGAGCGGGCATCGTCGAGCACGTTGGCGTTGACGGCGGCATGAAGGCGGCCGTCGATCTCGCAGGCCACCATCACCAGCGAACCGCAGTGCGCGCAGGCGATGAAGTCGGCCTGGCCGGAGCCCTGGCGGCAGTGCAGCGCATCGGATTCATCGCGCTGCATCAGGCATAGCGCACCTTGCGGGTCGGACAGCCATGCCGCGTCACGCTCGCGGCAAAAGCTGCAGTCGCACGCCCTCGGCGCATAGGCCGATGCTGGTTGCGTCAGCGTTACTTCGACCCTCAGCGCCCGGCATCGGCAGCCGCCGCTCAGCACGGTGGCGCTCATGGCGCGACCCCGAAGCGGGCTCCGGCCAGGCGCGGCTTGCCCTGCACCACGTCCGTCCAGACCACGTAGGCGCCGTCGTTGCCGAGCACGAGCTGGGCGACGCCGGTGGCGCGTCCTCGACCTTGCAGCTTCGCGACTTCGCCGCGTTGCCATTCGCGTGACAGATCGGAAGCGAAGCGCGCGAATTGCAGCGACTGCACGCCGACGTCTTCCCGCGTCCACAACACCCAGGCTTCATCGGAGTCGAGGGCGACATCGACGCGGCCTTGCACGTGCGCGCCCTGGTCGAGCACCAAAGGCGCCGCGAACGTGTCGCCGGCATCGGCGCTGCGCGCCAGCCGCAGCATGGGCTGGTCCGCGGCGACCGTGTACCACCCCACCACCGTGTTGCTGGCAACCGCGGCCACGGCCGGGCCGTTGACCGGGCAGGCCGGCATCTTCCACTGGTCGTCATGCACCAGGCGCGGAGTCGTCCACGCCGCGCCGTCGAAGCGGGTCACGGCGATGTCGCGGATTTCATCGGGCGTGCGATCGCGGTAGACCAGCACAGGACCGCGCGTGGTGAGCGCGGCGTCGGTCTGGCAGCAGTCGCAGGTCATCGTGTCGAGTTCGCGCTCGTCGTCGCGGCTCAGGCCAGCGTCGAAGGTCGCTGCGCGCAGCGTCATGGCGCCATGATCTTCGTGGCCCGCATGACCACCTTCGACGCCGCCGGTGCGGCGTCCATCGAGCCAGGCGATGCCGATGCGGTCGCGCGCGGCCGGCCACATCGACACGAAACCGTGCTCGGTCGGAGTGCCGTCATCGTTGACCAATACCGGCGTCGACCAGGTGACGCCGCCGTCGCCCGAGCGCACCATCGCCACGTCGTAGGCGTATTTCGCCTGCGCCGACTTCTGCAGCCAGTGCGCCCACAGCGCGCCGTCGGCGGTCACCGCCAGGTGCGGCGTGTCGGCCCAGTTGACGAACCAGTCGTCGCCACGCGCGATCGGCTGCACCTCGCCCCAGGCGCCGTCGGCGTAACGCGCGAACTTCAGCGCGTGCCCATCGCCTTGCACCTCGATCCAGGACAACAGCAGCGACCCGTCGGGCGCCCGCACCAGATCGGGCTGTGCCGCCGCGGACGTGACCGGGAGTATCCATTCGGTGCGCTGGATGGGACGTGCCGGGACCGAAGCGGTCGTGGCGTCGGCTGGCGGGGCGCGATCACACGCTGCGATGGCCAGCGTAGAAAGCAGGAGGGTGAGGGCCCGGGTCAGGGCCAGGGTCTGGATAAGGCGCATGCGACGAGCCTAACGCCTGCCTGCGTGCGCCGCATCCGGCGAAAGTTTGCCGCGCTCAGGCCACCCGGCTTCGACGCGCGCGGGTCAGATGCACCAGCAGCAGCGAGATCGCCGCCGGGGTCATACCCGGAATCCGCTGCGCCTGGCCCACGGTCTGCGGGCGCACGCGCTCGAGCTTCTGCTGCACCTCGGCCGACAGGCCGCGCACCGCGGCGTAGTCGAAATCGTCCGCGATCGCGGTGTTCTCGTGGCGTTGCTGGCGTGCGATCTCCTCGCGCTGGCGATCCAGGTAGCCGGCGTACTTCACGCCGATCTCGACCTGCTCAGCCACCAGCGCGTCGTCGACGGCCGGACCGATCGAAGCCACCTGCATCAGTTTTGCGTAGTCCAGTTCAGGACGCTTGAGCAGGTCCAGCGCACTGGTCTCGCGGCTGATCTCGACGCCGAGCGAGGCCATCACTTCGCGGCCCAGCGCATTGCCCGGCGCCGCCCAGATAGCGCCCAGACGCAAGCTTTCGCGGGCGATCGCCTCGCGCTTGACCTCGAAGCGGGCGAAGCGGGCGTCATCGACCAGACCCAACTCGCGGCCGACCGGAGTCAGGCGCAGGTCGGCGTTGTCCTCGCGCAACTGCAACCGGTACTCGGCGCGGCTGGTGAACATGCGATACGGCTCGGTCGTGCCGTGGGTAATCAGGTCGTCGACCAGCACGCCCAGGTAGGCCTCGTCGCGGCGCGGGCTCCAGCCTTCGACGCCTCGCACGAAGCGGGCGGCATTGACGCCGGCGAGCAGGCCCTGCGCGGCGGCTTCCTCGTACCCGGTGGTGCCGTTGATCTGGCCGGCGAAGAACAGGCCTTCGACCGTCTTGGTCTCCAGCGTGGTCTTCAGCCCGCGCGGGTCGAAGAAGTCGTATTCGATCGCGTAACCCGGACGCGTGATGTGCGCCTGCTCAAAGCCACGGATGCTGCGCACCAGTTCCAGCTGCACGTCGAACGGCAGCGAGGTCGAAATGCCGTTGGGGTAGATCTCGGCAACGTCCAGGCCCTCGGGCTCGACGAAGATCTGGTGGCTGGCCTTCTCGGCGAAACGCACCACCTTGTCCTCGATCGACGGGCAATAGCGCGGGCCGATGCCCTCGATCTGGCCGGTGTACAGCGGCGAGCGGTCGAGCGCGCCGCGGATGATCTCGTGGGTGCGCTCGCTGGTGTGGGTGATCCAGCACGAAACCTGGCGCGGATGATCGGCTTGGCTGCCCATGAACGACATCAGCGGGCGCGGGTCGTCGCCGGGCTGCTCTTCCATCACCGAGTAATCCAGCGTGCGGCCGTCGATGCGCGGCGGCGTGCCGGTCTTGAGCCGGTCGACCACGAACGGGCCTTCGCGCAGGCGCGCGGCCAGCGCCACCGCGGGCGGGTCGCCGGCGCGGCCGGCGGCGTAGGTGGTCTGTCCAACGTGGACCTTGCCGGCCAGGAAGGTGCCGGCAGTCAGGACGACGGCGGACGCACCGAAACGCAGGCCGGTCTGGGTGACCACGCCGGTGACGCGGCCACTGTCGAAAACGATGTCGTCGACCGCCGCCTGGAACAGGGTCAGGCCAGGCTGGCTCTCGACGGCGCGACGGATGAATGCGCGGTACAGCGCACGATCGGCCTGGCAGCGCGTGGCACGCACAGCCGGGCCCTTGCTGGCGTTGAGCCGGCGCCACTGGATGCCGGCGGCATCGGCCGCCCGTGCCATGACGCCGCCGAGGGCGTCGATCTCCTTGACCAGATGGCCCTTGCCGATGCCGCCGATGGCCGGATTGCAGCTCATCGCGCCGACCGTCTCCACCGAGTGCGTCAGCAGCAGCGTGCGCGCGCCGGCCCGCGCCGAAGCCAGGGCGGCCTCGGTGCCGGCGTGGCCGCCACCGACCACGATGACGTCGTATTGATAGAAGTTATCGGTCATTGAGCGCACCGCGGGGGGCGGTTGGTCTGGGAAGTCGGGGCCCGTAGTCGCGGGCTGCCTGCGCCCCGCACTCCTGCTCTTGGCGGTGCTGGAGACGGGCGGGTGAACGCCGCGAATTCTACGGCAAGCAGGGCCGGCGAATGGGCCCGGGGCTGGACCGGCCCTGACTGGAGGGGTGACCTAAAAACGCACCGGCGAAGTGACGCCCGGCGTCCACTGTGGTCGTGGCCAGCCCGCCCCCCCAGCGAAGTCAATTGCAACGGGTGGCAGGAAGGACGAATGGGCCCGAAACACCGGCAGGCGGTTTCGTTGGCACACAATTTGCTAACCTTCATCGCGTTTGAAACATGTCGTAGTTCACCTTTTATTTCGTTGCTGGCTCTTTCGGAGAGAAATATGCCCCTGCTGCACCGCACCGCCCTCGCTGTTGCCCTGCTCGCCGTGGCTCCGCTGGCCTCGGCCGCCACCGCGACCGACACGTTCGACGTCACCCTCAAGATCACCAACGCCTGCACGGTCAACGCGGCCGATATGACCTTCCCGGATACCGCCACGCTGGCGACGGCGGCCGTCACGGCCAGCTCCACCGTTTCGGTGGCCTGCACCAACCAGGGCGCCTTCAGCGTCGCCTTCAACAACGGCCTGAACAGTGCTGCCCCGGCCGCGCGCAAGATGAAGAACGGCAGCAACACCGTCGACTACGCGCTGTACCGCGACTCCGCCCACGCCGAGGTCTTGGGTGACGGCACCGCCTCGACCTTCACGCTCGGCGGCGTCAGCACCGGCAACAACGCGGCGGACGTCTTCACCATCTACGGCCAGGCTCCGTCGGGCCAGGTCAACAAGCCGATCGGCACCTACGTCGATACCGTCACCGCTACGGTCACGTTCTAAGCATGTTCGACCGCCGCCTCGGGGCGGCGGTCGTGACCGTCCTGGCCCTCGCGGCCGGGACGGTGCACGCCCGCGGCCAACTGCAAGCCAAGCAAACCCTCGTCGAACTGGCCGCCAACGTGCGGGCCGGACGACTGGTGCTGGCCAACTCCGGCGACGCCCCGCTCGCGGCGCAGATCCGCGTGTTCGCCTGGACGCAGGACGGCCAGGACGACCAGCTGACGCCAAGCAATGAACTGAGCCCGAGCCCGGTGATCGTCGAGATCCCGGCCGGCGGCGAACAACTGGTGCGACTGGTCCGCCCGAACGCGGTCGCGCCTGCCCGCGAACAGGCCTTTCGCGTCGTCGTCGACGAACTTCCCGGCGATGCTTCCGAAAGTCCGGCCGCGGTGGCGGTACGGATGCGCTACCTGATCCCGGCGTTCATCCGCGTGCCCGATGCGGCACCAGTGGCGCTGCGTTGCCGACTGGAGTCCGCGTCGCTCGCCTGCGAGAACACTGGCGGGCGCGCCGCCCAGCTGGGTGCTACCCGCATCGTCGACCGGGCCGGTCACCGCATCGAAGTCACGCCCGGCCTGCTGGGCTATGTGTTGGCCGGCAGCTCGCGGCGCTGGCCGCTGGACGCCGTCAAGCTCAAAACCGTTGGCGCCGGCACGAAACTCGAGGTCCGGCTGAACGGAGAGCCGGCGACGATTGATCTGCCGCGCACGCCCTGACCGGACCGCCCTCGCGCTCGCCCTGGCCACCGTGCTCGGCACGATGGCGGGCGGAACGGCGCACGCGGCGGCGGGCTTCAGCCTCGCCAGCCTCGACGGCGAACCGCTGCCTTCGGCGCAGGATCGCACCACCCAGACGCTGTACCTGGACATCCTCATCGACGAGCGGCTCGCGCGGCCGCTGGTCCGTTTCACCCTCGTCGACGACCGCCTGTCGGTCGAACCGGCCGAGCTGAGCGCCGCCGGGCTGGCCCTGCCGTCCGGCGTCGCACCCGACGCGCATGGGCGTGTCGCGCTGGACGACATCGCCGGCCTGTCGTACCGCTACGAGCCTTCGATGCAGCGCGTCGTGCTGATGCCGGGCCGCGCGCTTCGTCCGACCAGTGTGTTGGGCTATCGCATGCCCGCACCGGTCGCCGTGCAGCGCGACCAGGGGCTGGTGTTCGAATACGACGCCTACGCGCGCAGCATCGGCGACCAGCAGACCCTGTCGCTCGGCAGCGGCCTGCGGTGGTTCGGCCGCTACGGCAGCCTCGAGGCGACCGGCGTTAGCCGCGGTGGCGACGGAGGCAGCGATGCCTACGATCGCCTCGACACGCGTTGGAGCTACTCCGACCCCGATCGGATGTGGACCTGGGCCGCCGGTGACCTGATTTCCGGCGGCTTGGCCTGGACCCGGCCGGTGCGCATGGGCGGCGTGCAGTGGCGTCGAAACTTCGGCGTGCGGCCGGACCTGGTCGTCTATCCGATGCCGCAGTTCAGCGCCGTTGCCACGGTGCCCTCGTCGGTGGAGCTGTACGTCAACAACGTGCGCCAGTACACCGGCGAGGTCGATGCCGGCCCGTTCGTGCTCAATGAATTCCCGCGCGTCGTCGGCGCCGGCCAGGCGGTGGTCGTGGTCACCGACGCGCTCGGCCGCACCACCCAGACCAGCGTCCCGCTGTACACCGACTACCAGCGCCTGGCGCAGGGGTTGAGCGATTTCTCGTTCGAGGCCGGCGTGCTGCGCAACGGCTATGGCAGCGACAGCGACGATTACGGCGACGATGTGGTCGCCAACGCGAGCTGGCGGCGCGGCCTCAGCGACGAACTCACGGTCGAGCTGCACGGCGAGTCTGGCCCGGACGTGAAAGTCGCCGGCGCCGGCGTCGCCTGGTCACCGCTCGGCCGCTATGGCGTGATCAACGCCGCCTACGCCCAGTCCAACGGAGACGGTGTGTCTGCGGGCCATCAGAACAGCGTCGGCTACCAGTGGTTCGGTCAGCTCGTGGGCTTCGACCTGTACCGCCAGCGCAACAGCCAGGCGTTCCGCGATCTGGGCTCGCTGGACGGCAGCGCGCCGCTGCGCGAGCAGGATCGCGCCTCGATGTGGGTGTCGGTGCCGCGCGGGTCGCTGTCGATGACGTGGCTGCGCTACCGCGATATCACCGACGTCCCCAGCCGTACCTTCAGCGTCGGCCTAAGCCAGTCCTTCGGACGTTACGCGTACGTCTCGGCCAACGCTTTCGACGACGACCGCGCCGGTCGTGGCGTGTCGCTGAGCCTGAGCCTGCCGCTCGGCCAGCACCACGACGCCTCGTTCTCGCTCGACCACCAGGACGGCAGGAACAATGCCGTGGCCAGCGTGCGTCGCGGCGTGCCTTATGAGGGCGGGTGGGGCTGGCAGGCGCAGGCGCGCGACAGCGGCGATGGCCAGCTCAGCGCCACCTGGCGCGGCAACGCCACCGAGGTGTGGATGGGCGTGGATCGCGTCGGCGACGACGTCGGCGCCTTCGCGCAGGGCGGCGGCAGTGTCGTGTGGATGGACGGCCAGGTCTTCGCCAGCCGCCGCATCAGCGATGCCTTCGCCGTGGTCTCGACCAACGGCGTGGCCGATGTGCCGATCCTGTACGAGAACCGCGTCGCCGGCCGCACCAACCGTTCCGGATACCTGCTGCTTCCGGAACTGCGCGGCTGGCAGACCAACCGCATCGCGATCGACCCCGACGGCCTGCCGGCCAAAGTGGAAGTGCCGGCGATCGAGCATCTGGTCACGCCCGCAGACCGTTCCGGCATCCAGCTCCATTACCGCCTCACGGCACTGCGCACCGCCACGGTGGTGCTGCTGGACGCCAACGGTGGGCCGGTGGCGGCAGGCACGCGCATCCGGCGCCCTGAGGGTTCGGCGATCGCCGGTTACGACGGCGAGCTGTGGCTGGAGCACTACGTGGACGGTGAGACACTGCAATGGAGCCATGCCGGCCAGGGCTGCCGCGTCACTCTGCCGCCGCTGCCGGCCGCGGCTTCGCCGGCGCCGACGCTGGCCTGCCAAACCAGGGACACCACGACGCCATGACCCTGCGCGCCCTGATCCTCCTGAGCACCCTGCTGATCCTGCCGTGGATGGCGATGCCGGCCCGCGCGCAGTCGTGCTCCAGCGGGACCACCGCGACGCTCGACTTCGGCACCATCGCCGCCAATCCGACCGTGCAGACCGACGTCACCGGTTCGCTCAACCTGACCTGCACCGGCTCGGCCAATCAGAACCTCAAGATCTGCGTGTCTCTCGATGCGGGTCAGGACAACGCCCTTTCCCCCCGCGTCCTCGCCAACGGCACCGCGCGGCTGAGCTACCAGATCTATAGCGACGCCAGCCGCACCCTCGTGCTCGGCCCGGGCAACAACCAGTACTACGAGGCGCAGGTCACCCTCTCCGGTGGCGGCACGGCCACGGTGCCGGTCCCCCTTTACGGACGCGTCATCGGCAGCCAGACCGGCCTGGCCTCGGGGTCGTACACCTCGACCATGGGCGGGCGCGCGGTCACCGACACCAACACCGGCCGTTCGTGCAATTCGGGCAATGGCATCAGCCAGTCGTTACAGGTGACCGCAAGCGCCCGCATCGGCGCGTCGTGCACGATCGTCGCCAACGACCTTGCCTTCCCGTCGGCCACCGGGCTCACCGCCAACATCGACGGCAGTTCGACGATGCAGGTGACCTGCACCAACAACCTGCCGTACAACATCAAGCTCAATGGCGGCCTCTCCGGCAACGCGGCCGCCCGCCTCATGGGTCTGCAGGGCAATGCGCCGGGCGTCATCCAGTACCAGCTGTTTCGCGATTCCGGCCGCAGTCAGGCGTGGGGCGACAGCACGGCG
>DATDBD010000164.1:0-3366 GCA_036525015.1 Lysobacter sp. | reverse complement strand
GCCTGCACGAGGCCCGCCGGCAGCGCGATGTCGATGCTGCGGGTCATCGGCGGATAGCAGATGCCTTCGTTCTGGCAGCCCTGGAAGGTCGCCGTCAGCCGCAGCGGTGTGGCGTCGGCGCGGGTGCGGCCCAGCGGCACCGGCACTTCGATCTCGTCGAAGAACACCACCACATTGCCGAAATGTTCGTCGCGATGGGCGACGCCGCGCGGCCAGCGCGGGGAGCCCAAGGTGATGCCGGCCTTCGCGGCGGCGGCATCGAGCTTCAGCGAGGTCTTGTCGCGATACAGGTAATAGCCGCTCGCCGACGTGAAGCGCAGCAACAGGGTGTTGCCGTCGCTGGCAATGGCCTCGAAGCGGAAAGCCTGTTCCGGCGGCAGAGGAAGGGCATCGGTCGCGCCGGCGGGGCCTGCATTGCCCAGCAGGCCGCCCGGAGAGGCTGCACCAGGAGCGCCAAAGGCGACCAGCGGTTCGCTCGCGGCGGTGCCGGCGGCGGCACCCGGCAGCGCCACGGTGACGCTGCGGGTCTGCGGCGGGTAGCAGATGCCGGCGTCGGCGCAGCCTTGGTACTTGATCTTCAGCGTGACGCTTTGCGCGCGGGCCTGGCCCGGCAGGGTCGCTGTCAGCGACTGGCGGTAGGTCTCGACCTTGCCGAAGAACTCGTCCTCGTGCGTCTCGCCCCTCGGCAACTGCAGCGCCTGCGCGGTGAAACCGGCATCGGCCTGGACGCCGATGCGGTGCCGGTAGAGGTAGTAGCCATCGGCGATCCGCCAATGCAGCGCGATGCGATCGGGCGACGTCGCCTCGACGGTCAGCGCGAAGGCCTCGTCGACCGGCAACAGGTCGTCGGGGTTGATCGCCGCAGTGGCGGGGCCGGCCAGGCCGAGACCGGCCAGCAGGGCGGCCAACGCCAGTCGAAAGGTGCCGGCGTGGCGACGGGATGGGGAGTGCTGCAGGGTCGGGTCAGTCATCTTCACGGGTCTGTTCGGCCACCCAGTCGAGGTACGGGGTCAGGCCGCCGCGGATTTCGACCGCGATCGCTTCGGGCAGTTCATAAGGATGCAGGGACTGCAGTCGCGCGATCAGCGCGTCCTGCCGCCCGGCGGTGGTCTTGATCAGCAGCAACACTTCCTCGGCCCGCTCGACGGCACCTTGCCAGCGGTAGGTCGACTGCATTCCGGGCAACCGGCTGACGCACGCGGCCAGGCGCTCCTCGACCAGCGTCGTGGCGATGGCGTCGGCGGTAGGCAGGTCCGGGCAGGTGCTTAGCAGCAGCCGCACGGTCGAGGCGGAGGGGGTCGGCATGAGGGGCGCCAGTGTACCGCCCCCCTCCGGATCGGGGCCAACGCGGGCGGTAGCGTGGCTCCCAAAAAAGACATCGCCCGCAGTAGGGAGATCCGGGGTCAGCGCCCCGGATCGCGTCCGCCGCGGGCGCGTCCGGTGCGCTGCAGGGCCAATTGCTCGGCCAATTCCACCAGCGGCGCCTTGGCCAGCGTGGGAGCGTTGCGGAAGGCGGCCAACAGGCGCAGTTCCAGCGGCTCGTCGACGAGGATCGCGTCGACCGCGGCGACCGAATCCAGCGCCGTGTCGGGGGACAGGGTCATCTTGCCGCGACCGGTGGCCAGCCACTCGAACTGCACGCCGGTCACCATCGCCACTTCGCGCAGGTGGGCCGCGCTGGGGAATTTGCCCTGCGCCGCCTCCCAATGCCCGACGGCACTGCGCTGGACCCCCACGGCCGTACCCAGTGCTGCCTGCGAGAGACCGGCGTGGCGCCGGGCCAGGCGTATGCGTTGCTGCGGTGTCATATCGGCTCCAATAGATCCTTTTGGAACAAGACAACGATACTCACGACGTGAACAATAAACGCCTAAGGCTGTGCGCTTTTGGTAGCGGGTAGAATGTGATGCCCTGCCGACAATTGCGGTTATTTCGGGGTTTCGCGTTGCGGATGCTACCTGTAGTCAACATTTTCGCAAGTGGGTCCCTCTAGGCAACGTGACCCGATCTGCACAAGATTGACCCATGCCGACAGGGACGTCGGCACTGACAAGGGGTCGGTTAGGTGATGGGCGCGGGACTGCGCCAAGCCGAGGATGACGGCCATCTCCACGCCACAGGGGCGCGTCCTTCGGGACGCGCCCTTTTATTTGGTTCTTCCAGCCGATTGCTGGGCGGGGCCTTGAAAGGTCCGCGCGAACCCCCAATCTCACGACCAGTCCCGGGTCGCCCGGGATTTCTTTAGACCGAAAACTTGGCACTCGCCACGAGCGACTGCTAAAATTCCGAAACTTTCCCCGCCCATTCAACTACTTACGTACCAGCCTCGGAGGTTGTTGCCATGAATATCAAGCCGCTGTTCGACCGTGTGGTCATCAAGCGCATGGAAGAAGAAAAGATGTCCGCCGGCGGCATCGTGATCCCGGACTCGGCCACTGAGAAGCCGATCAAGGGCGAAGTCGTCGCCGTTGGCGAGGGCAAGGTGTTCGACAACGGCAACCTGCGCGCCCCGAAGGTCAAGGTCGGCGACAAGGTGCTGTTCGGCAAGTACAGCGGCACCGAAGTGAAGCTCGACGGCGTCGAGCTGCTGGTGGTGAAGGAAGACGACATCTTCGCGATCCTCGGTTGATCGCGCTGCGCTTCCCTACGACTTTTTTTTCTGAATTCTTTTTGAGGTAATCCGCAATGGCTGCCAAGGAAATTCGTTTCGGTGAGGACTCGCGCGCAAAGATGCTGCGCGGCGTCAACGTGCTCGCCAATGCCGTCAAGGCCACCCTCGGTCCGAAGGGTCGCAACGTCGTGCTCGAGAAGAGCTTCGGCGCCCCGACGATCACCAAGGACGGCGTGTCCGTCGCCAAGGAGATCGAGCTGGCCGACAGGTTCGAGAACATGGGCGCGCAGATGGTGAAGGAGGTCGCTTCCAAGACTTCCGACAACGCCGGTGACGGCACCACCACCGCCACCGTGCTGGCGCAGGCGCTGATCCGCGAAGGCATGAAGGCGGTCGCCGCCGGCATGAACCCGATGGACCTCAAGCGCGGCATCGACAAGGCCGTGATCAGCGCCGTCGAAGAGCTGAAGAAGATTTCCAAGCCGTCGTCGACGAGCAAGGAAATCGCCCAGGTCGGCGCGATCTCGGCCAACTCCGACACCAACATCGGTGACCTCATCGCCCAGGCGATGGACAAGGTCGGCAAGGAAGGCGTGATCACCGTCGAAGACGGCTCGGGCCTGGAGAACGAGCTCGACGTCGTCGAGGGCATGCAGTTCGACCGCGGCTACCTGTCGCCGTACTTCATCAACAACCAGCAGTCGATGCAGGCCGAACTGGAAGATCCGTTCATCCTGCTGTACGACAAGAAGATC
>DATDBD010000163.1:0-6503 GCA_036525015.1 Lysobacter sp. | reverse complement strand
ATGTCGCGTCCGCGCAGTTCGTTGGCCAGCACGTGCACCAGGCCTTCGACGCCGGCCTTGGAGGCGATGTAGGGGCCATAGCCCGGGAACGACTTGGCGATCACGCTGGTCGACAGGGCGATGATCCGGCCGCCTTCACCCAGGTGCTTGGCCGCCTGCGCCAAGACGAGGAACGTGCCGCGCAGATTGGTGGCGATGACGCGGTCGAACTCGTCGAGGCTGGCCTCGGCGATCGGCGTCGTCGGCATGACGCCAGCACTGTTGACCACCACGTCGATGCGGCCATAGATGTCGCGAGCGCTGTCGAACAGGCGTGAGACGTCCTCGGGCTGGCTAACGTCGCACTGGATGGCGACGGCCGTGCCGCCGGCGGCCACGATCCCGTCGACCGTGGTCTGTGCCTGCGCGGCGTTGCCGGCGTAGTTGACGATGACGGCGAAGCCATCAGCGGCGAGGCGGTTGGCGATGGCCTGGCCGATGCCGCGCGAGGCACCGGTAACGATGGCAACCGGAGAGGTCGTGTCGGACTGGACTGCGGTATTCATAGAGAGGCTCCTGTGGGGCGTCGGGGAGGGGGACGCTGGGTTCGGGAGCATTCTTGGTGTTGTAGCTGCTTGGATAAAGCCAGTAAAACCGGCAAATGAATTCAAAAATGATCAACAATAGGCGGCATGGATCGATTCGACTCCCTGCAGCTGTTCACCCGCATCGTCGAGCTGGGCAGCTTCACGCGTGCCGCCGGCGCGCTTGGCATTCCCCGTGCGACCGCCACCCACGCGGTGAAGGAGCTGGAGGCGCGCCTGGGCACGCGCCTGCTCGAACGCACCACTCGCCAGGTGCGCCCCACGCTCGACGGCCAGGCGTTCTATGAACGCTGCGTGCACCTGCTCGCCGATCTCGACGACGCCGAGTCCTCGCTGCGCAATGTCGCCGCCAACCCACGCGGAACGTTGCGGCTGGACCTGCACGGCACCCACGCGACGCGCATCGTGCTGCCGCGCATCGATGAATTCCGCAGCCGCTACCCGCAGATCGACCTGGTGATCAGCAGTGGCGACCGGCTGGTCGATCTCGTGCGCGAGGGCATCGATTGCGTGGTGCGGGCAGGCTCGCCCAAGGATTCGTCGCTGGTGGCGCGGCGACTGGCGGTGATGCCGGAGGTGATCTGCGCCAGTCCGCTATACCTGCAGCGATTCGGCATGCCGCAGCATCCCGACGAGCTATCGGCGCACCAGGCAGTGGGTTTTTTCTCCAGCAGCCACGACCGCAGCTATCCGTTCGAACTGGTTGTCGATGGCCAGGTGCGCGAGTTCGCGCCCGGCGGCTGGATCAGCGTCAACGACGCCGAAAGCTACGTGACCTGCGCGCTGCACGGTTGCGGCCTGATCCAGTTGCCGCGCTTCCACGTCGAAGATGAGCTGCGCGATGGTCGCCTGGTCGAGGTCCTGGCGGACTGGTCCGGCACCGGCATGCCGGTGTCGGCGATGTATCCGCAGCATCGCCAGTTGTCGCCGCGGGTGCGGGTCTTCATCGACTGGATCGCCGGCGTTTACGAGGAACGCTTCGGGACACCGGCGCAGTAGGCGTCAACGTATCCGCCGATGTTCACAAAGCATCCGCCACGGCATGCCGTAGCGGATGCGCGAATCAGCCCAGCCGCACCTTGCCCAGGCGCAGTGCGTTGGCCACGACCGATACCGAGCTCAAGCTCATGGCCAGCGCGGCGATCATCGGGCTGAGCAGCAAGCCCGTCAGCGGATACAGCACGCCCGCGGCGATCGGCACGCCCAGCGCGTTGTACACAAAGGCGAACGCCAGGTTCTGCTTCATGTTGGTCACGGTCGCGGTGGAGATGGCGCGGGCGCGCACGATGCCGCGCAGGTCGCCCTTGACCAGCGTGACCTGCGCGCTCGACATCGCCACGTCAGTGCCGGTGCCCATGGCGATTCCGATGTCCGCGCCGGCGAGGGCAGGGGCGTCGTTGATGCCGTCGCCGGCCATCGCAACGCGGTGCCCTTGCGCCCGCAGGCGTTGCACCAGCTCCACCTTGTCCCTGGGGCGCACCTCGCCGTGCACTTCATCGATGCCCAACTGGCGCGCGACGGCATGTGCCGTAGCCGTGCCGTCGCCGGTGGCCATGACGATCCTCAGGCCTGCCTGGTGCAAGGCGTGGATCGCATCGAAGGTGGTGGGCTTGATCGGATCCGCCACGGCGATCAGTCCGGCCAGCTTGCCATCGATGGCGACCAGCACCACGCTGGCGCCGTCTTGCCTGAGGCGTTCGGCTTCCGCGGAGACGGGCGTCGGGTCGATGCCGGTTTCCTGCATCAACTCCGCGTTGCCGATGGCAATGATGCGCCGTAACACTCGCCCACGGATGCCGATGCCGGTCGCGGATTCGAAGCTCTCGGCCGCGTGCAAGGACAGGTTGCGGCGGCGTGCTTCGCCCACGATGGCATCGGCCAGCGGGTGTTCGCTTCCCAGTTCGAGACTGGCGGCCAGTTCCAGCACTTCCTCGGCGGTGAAGCCGGCGACCGGAACCAGTGTGCGGAATGCAGGACGTCCTTCGGTCAACGTCCCGGTCTTGTCGACGATCAGCGTGTCGATGCGCCTGAAGTTCTCGATCGCCCCGGCATCGCGGAACAGCACGCCGGCCTGCGCGGCGCGACCGGTCGCGACCATCACCGACATCGGCGTGGCCAGTCCCAGTGCGCACGGGCAGGCGATGATCAATACCGATACGGCGTTGAGCACGGCATAGGTCCAGGACGGGTCCGGACCGAAGAGGCCCCAGACGGCGAACGTCGTCGCCGCCACGGCCAGCACCGCCAGCACAAACCAGAACGCGACCTTGTCGGCCATGCGCTGCATCGGCGCGCGCGAGCGCTGCGCCTGCGCGACCAGCTGGACGATCTGCGCCAGGACGGTGGCGGAACCGACTTTCTCGGCGCGCATCACCAGGCTGCCGGTGCCGTTGAGCGTGGCGCCGAACACTTTCGCACCGACGGTCTTGCCGACCGGCATCGGTTCGCCGGTCAGCATCGATTCGTCGATGTTGGAATGGCCTTCGATGACCTCACCATCGACGGGAACCTTCTCGCCCGGCCGCACGCGCAAGCGGTCGCCGACATGGACGTGGTCGAGCGCGATGTCCTCTTCGGTGCCGTCCTCGCGCAGCCGGCGCGCGGTCTTCGGTGCCAGGCCCAGAAGCGCCTTGATCGCGGCCGAGGTCTTCGAGCGGGCGCGTAACTCCAGCAACTGCCCCAACAGCGTGAGCGAGACGATCACCGCAGCGGCCTCGAAGTAGACGCCGACGCGACCGTGTGCACGGAACGAATCCGGGAACAGGCCGGGCGCCACGGTCGCCACGACGCTATAGCCGAACGCCGCTGCCACGCCGATGCCGATCAACGTCCACATGTTGGGGCTGCGGTTGCGGATCGATTGCAGGCAGCGCTCGAAGAACGGCCAGCCGGCCCATACGACGACCGGAGTCGCCAACGCGAACTCGACCCAGGTCCTGGTCGCGGCAGTCAGCCCTGGAATGCGGTGCCCCAGCATCGCCAGTGCCATGACCGCCACGCTCAGTGGCAACGTCGCCCAGAAGCGCCGGCCGAAGTCGCGCAGTTCGGGATGGTCCTCGTCCTCGAGGCTCGGCATTTCCGGTTCCAATGCCATGCCGCAGATCGGGCAAGTGCCCGGGCGATCCTGGCGGATCTGCGGATGCATCGGGCAGGTGTAGAAGGTGCCTGCGGGAGTGGGCTCGGGCTCGCTGCGCGGCGACAGATACCGGAGGGGATCTGCGATGAACCGCTCGCGACAATGCGCGGAGCAGAAATGGTAGGTGGCGCCGTCGTGATCGGCACGATGCGCGGACGTCGCCGGATCTACCTCCATCCCGCACACCGGATCGACGACGGTGCCGGTGTGCATCGCCGCCGTCTTGCCGGCGCAGCATGGTGCGGAGCCCGGCGACTTACGGTGCGGCGCATGTCCGGCATGCGCGTGATCGTGCGGCTTCATGCCTCCTCCTCGTTCGCCAGGGCGGCGAGGATGGGGCAGCGATCCAGTTCGCCGTGCCCCGGGCACGACGCCACCAGCGCCTGCAGGCCGTCGCGGATGCGCGTGAGTTCTGCCAGGCGGTGCTCGACGTCGGCCAGCTTCTCAGCCGCGGCGGCCTTCAGACCGGCCATGTCCTGCTCACGGCGTCCGGACAGCGCCAGCAGTTCCTGGATTTCGTTGAGGGTGAAGCCCAGCGACTTGGCGCGCCGGATGAAGCGCAGGCGTTCGACGTCCTGCTCCTCGTAGAGGCGGTAACCCGACGCCTGCCGCGCGGGGCTGCGCAGCAGGCCGTGGCGTTCGTAGTAGCGAACGGTGTCGATGGGGACACCGGCGCGTTTTGCGATTTGACCGATCTGCATTGCGTTCGATCCCGGGGGGAGATGAAGGCAGTCTGCGCCTTGGACCATGGTCCAGAGTCAAGCCTTTGCGAGCCATCCATGGCTCGCCGGACCCGTTCAGAACCAGACGCGCACGCCGGCCACCCAACGCGTGTCGCGGGCGTCTTCGTCTTCGTCGGTTCTGAAATCAGCGGTGTCGCCGAAGCTGCGTTCGTGGACCACGCCGATGTACGGAGCGAAGCGGCGAGTGAACTCGTAGCGAAGCCGCAGGCCTGCCTCGACTGTGCTCAGGCCCGAGCCGATCCTTCGCTGCGGATCATCCTTGCCGTACACGTCGACCTCGACCAGCGGCTGCAGGATCAGCCGGTTGGTGAGCAGCAGTTCGTATTCTGCTTCCAGGTTCAACGCGGTGCGCCCGGATTCTCCGACGTACGCCGTGGCCTGCACCTCGAATTTGTAGGGCGCGAGCCCCTGCACGCCGAATGCGGCCCAGGTCTGGGAATCGCCGGGCTTGAAGTCGTGCTTGATGCCGGCGACCACATCCCACCAGGGCGACACGCTGCGCCCGTACAGCGCTTCGAGATCGGCCGACTCGGTGTGGCTGTCGACGCGCTCGCCCTCGGAACGCAGCCACAGGCGATTGAGGTCGGAGCCGACCCAGCCCTGTGCTTCCCAGGCCTGGCCGCTGCCGTGATCGGCATCCCAGGCTTCCAGGCGATTGAAGACGAGATAGGTGTTGAGTTCCTTCGCGTGCTGCATGTGATGCTGCAGCGGCGGAAATGCGGCCTGGCGATCGGCGTCGGTAACGGGCGGAATGGGGGTTTTGGGCTGCGTGGATGAGGGCGTCTGATGGCCCATGGCGGAATGGTCCATCGAGCCGTGGTCCATCGAGTGATCCATCGATCCATGGTCCTGCATCTCGCCGCTGTCGTCCTCGCCGGTCGCGGTTTCGTGCTCTTCATGCGCCGAATGCTCGTCGCCGGTCTTCTCTGGCGACGGTACGTCCTGCGTGTGCGTTGAATGATCCTGCTGCCCGAAAACCGGCGCAGGCTCACCGTGCTGCGAGTGTTCCTGCGCGAGGACGTTGCCGTGCATCGCCAGGCCGACGGCCAGTGCCAGCCCGCCGAGCGGAACCGATCGAAGAAGTGTGCTCATTCCTCGACCCTCACTTCCCGCATCATGCCGGCTTCCATGTGGTAGAGCAGGTGGCAGTGGAACGCCCATCGGCCCAGCGCATCGGCGCGGACACGGTAGCTACGCTTCGTTCCTGGCGGCATGTCGACGGTGTGCTTGCGCAGAAGGAACTGACCGTGCTCGTCCTCGACGTCGCTCCACATGCCATGCAGGTGAATCGGGTGGGTCATCATCGTGTCGTTGACCAGCACGATGCGCATGCGTTCGCCGTAATTGAGGCGTAGCGGTTCGGCGTCCATGAACTTCTGCCCGTTGAACGACCAGGCGAACTTCTCCATGTGCCCAGTGAGGTGGAGCTCGATCTCGCGGCTGGGCTCGCGGCCGTCGGGATCCTCGAACAGGCTCTTCATCGCGCCATAGGTGAGCACGGTTCTGCCGTTGCCGCGCAGGCCGATGCCGGGATCGTCCAGCTTGGGGCTGACAGAACTGGCCTGCATGTCGACGAGCGGATTATTCGTTTCGCTGGCGGGATGGCCCTGCGCGCCGCTGCCGGTGCCGTGGTCCATGCCGGCCATGTTCGCGCCGCGCTCCATGCCCTTCATGCCCATGTCGGCGCCGCAGCCGCCTTCCATGCCCTTCATGCCGGACATGTCGTGACCACCATGGCCCATTGCGCCATGCCCCATGTCGTCCATGGTGAGAATCGGGCGCGGGTCGGCCGCGGGCAGGGGAGCTTCCAGGCCCTGGCGTACCGCCAGCGTGCCGCGCGCATGACCGGTGCGGCCCATATCCTGCGCGAAGATGGTGTAGGCGTCCTGCCCGGCGGGCTCGACGATGACGTCGAAGGTCTCCGCTACCGCGATGCGGAACTCGTCCACCGTCACCGGGTGGATGTACTGGCCATCGGCCGCCACCACGGTCATCTTCAATCCTGGAATGCGCACGTCGAAGTACGTCATCGCCGAGCCG
>DATDBD010000162.1:0-11132 GCA_036525015.1 Lysobacter sp. | reverse complement strand
GAAACGAGCGTGCGGCGCGGCGGCCACGGCTTCTCCATGCACGGCGATGTCCTGATCGATGGCCTCGTACCCATCGCAGATCGGGCATAGCCGGATCGCACCACAGTCGATCGCCGCATCGATGTCCGGCAGATCGGGCAGCACGTCCGCGCAGCCGGTGGCGAGGATGACGCTGCGCGCCCGCCATTGCCGATGCGCTGTCGTCAGCACGAAAAAGGCGTCGTCGCGCGCCAACGCGACAACATGGTCGGTTTCATGTCGGGCGCCAAATTCGCCCGCCTGCCGCCGCAGGCGCGACAGCAGTTCCTGTCCGCCGATTCCGCTGGGAAAGCCTGGACAGTTGTGGCTGGCCGGAATCCAACTGGCGCGACTGGCGCCGCCGTCGACGACGATCGTGCTGCGGCGGTACCGTCCCAGATACGTTGCGGCAGTCAAGCCGCCTGGCCCGGCACCGACGATCACGCAATCGACCGGGAGGTCCATGTCAGGCGAACGCCGGCAATTTGAGAACGTAGTTCCATTGCCCGGGAGCCGCGACCTTCAAGGCGCTGGTGACGGACCCGGCCATGGCATCGGCGTCCTTCGCGACCCAGGCCATCGCGGTTGCGGAGTCGGTTCCGTCAGTAGCCATGAATCGAATCCATAAACACTTCGGCCCGGTGCATGCTGCGCCGGAGCAGGTGAACGTTACGTTTCATCTCGGCGCTGGTGCACGGTGAGCAAACGCTCACGGTGGTCGGGATCTGGCGCCATGAGAACGGTGGACTGGCCAGATTCAAATCTGATGGGCTGGGCGCTTGCGAGACGTGCAGATTTCGACAGAAGAGGATCCTCGGGCTTCCAGGAGGTGCTGGTGTCCTTGAGTCTCGTGGGCAACCAGTACTTCGCATAATTCATGGCGGCGGCCTGGTTGGGCGAGTGGAGTGCCCGGTCCTCTGGGTTCGGTTATATGTCGGGTTGTTAGCCGGACCGAGCATGCATAAGCTCAAGCGGAATCAGGGGGTTGCATTCCATTCGCCGGGGTGTGGCGTAGGACGTATAACCGGACCCACGGGTCCGTCTAGAGGTAGTTAGGCCGCGCATGAAGCTTCTGCCTCTTTTCCTTTGTCTCTTGATTACTGGCTGCCACGAACCGGGACGCGTGGTCGTAGGAACATTTTTAGTGGACGGAGAACCGAAGTCCGGGGTGGAAGTCAGGCTACCCAACAATCTGGAGGATTTTTCCGACTGTGGTGGCGCCCAACTGTCCGCGGTGACGGATCAATCAGGTAAGTTCACGGCATCGACGACCAAGTTTCCCATCCGTCCATGTTTCACCGTGGATGGCAAGATCTACAGCGACTTCTTTGTCGTCGACGACGGAAAGCAAGACCCAATCAAGCTCAGGTGCGAGCTTCCGCTAGTAGTCACGGGTCACTTCGAGGACGGTCACGTTTGCCACTGACGGCGGCGCGGCCTAAAAATTCATTCAAGCCGAAGCCGCTTCGCGGCTCGGCTTTGCAGGGCGGGCGGATCATCGGACCGGGCCGTGAGCCAGGATAGGAACCGCTGTAGGGCGCGCACCTTCCTACGCCACTTCGCATAATGCATATTATGTAAACAGCCGCAGGTGGCTCCCGGCGTTCTCCGATCGGCTCGCGCGGCTCTTCCCGACTGGCGCTCCCCGCCTTTCGGGAGGATGGATTGGTAAACGTGTGAGGACTTGATGGGCAATAGAGTGAGTTCTAGGCGTTGTCGCCGCATCTAGGGAAACTCGCAAAATTACCCGACGTTCCTCGCGATCGCTGAGGCCGCTTTACGGCCTATTAGCATCCTTTCATTCTTTGAAATCTGAGCGCCTCGCAAGCCTCCAGCCCATCAGATTTCAATCTGGCAGACGTCGGTTTCCGGCCACCTGAGCATCCAGGTACTGTCGGACAACGAACAGGTCTGCCACGTGACCACCCAGCATTCGATCCAGTGCTGCCGCCCCGCCGAATAAGGGCGCGGTGTTGGGCCGATGGAGCCAGCTATCGGCCTGATGCTGGTTCGGCTAGTTCACTACGCCATCGCCGCGGCGCTGCGCAATGCCGGCGGCAGCGACAGCAACTATGCAGGCTTCGAGCTCAGTTTCGCCTGGTAGGCACCCCACCCTCGCCCTAACGGCGATAAGCCGGGTTTATCGCCGGTACGTCGCCGTGACCGTCACCGCGCCGGGATGGCCAAACATCCTCCGGCAGCGCCGAATGCCCATAACACCTGCTCCGCGGTCTCACTTCGAGGCGGCCGACTTCCGATTGCGACTCACGCATCCGGCAACGCCCTACCCGCGCGCCAATGACCGGCCAGCAAGCGGTCCAGCAACGCGACGACGTCGTCGCGCGCCGCGGGGTCGTGGATCGGCAGCACCAGCACGTCGCCGGGTTGCGCCCAGGACAGGGCATCGCGGGCGGCCCGGGTTTCCTCCAGGCACTCCACCAGCGCGGCATCGGGCAGCCCCTGGCGCAGCAGCTCGTCGCGCAGGATCGCGGCGATCTCGCCGGGCGCGCGGCCGCGCATGTATTCGCCGCCGATGTCCTTGAGCCACACCCGGTCCGGCCTGAATTCGGCCGCCACCGCGGCCAGGGCGCGGATGTCGCTGTCTTCGCGATTGCCGGCCTGGCCCAGGATGAGGCCGAGCCGCCCCGAGGCGCGGGTTGTGCCGGCGACCTGCAACAGGCCACGCAGGCCGTCGGGATTGTGGGCGTAGTCGAGGATTACCTGGACATCACCCCCCTGAGCAGCGCTGCCTCGAGCCCCGCCCTCCTGCTCGTCGCCGTACCGCCAGCGCTGCAGGCGGCCGGGGTTGTCGCCCGGCTGCGCGCCGAATCGCGCGAGCACGCCGGCAATGCACTCGACGGCGATGCCCATGCGCGCCGCGGCAAGGGCCGCCGCCGCGGCGTTGGCGATGTTGTAGGCCGCGCTGCCGGCGAGCGTGATCGGCATCGCCGCGACCTCGCCGAGATCGTGCGGCACGCCAGCGATCGACAACCGCAGGCGTCCCTCGCGCATGCCGCACGTCATGCCGCCGTCGGCGCGGTGCGCACGCAGGCGTGGATGGTCGTCGTCGAGCGCGAACCAGCCGCTTCGCAGGGCCATGGTCGGCTCGCGCCGCACCAACAGCGGATCGTCGGCATTGAGCACCAGCAGCCCATCCGGCGCCAGTGCACGGGCGACGGTGAGTTTGACCTGGGCGAGGTCGTCGAGGTCGTGGATCCCGTACTCGCCGAAATGGTCCGGGCTGATGTTGGTGACGACCGCGACACGCGCGTCGTGGATCGCGATGCCACGACGCAGCAGACCGCCGCGCGCCGTCTCCAGGATCGCGGCATCGACGTCGGTTTGGCGCAGGACCGTGCGCGCGCCCACCGGGCCCGAATAGTCGCCGCTGTCGACGCGTTGCGCGCCGACGAACAGGCCATCGGTGCTGCTGTAGCCGCAGTTCCAACCCTGTGCCCGCGCCATCGCCGCGAGCAGGCGCACGGTGGTGGTCTTGCCGTTGGAGCCGGTCACCACCGCCAGCGGGATGCCGTGCACCTCGGCCCAGGGCACCTCGTCGATCGCCGGCAACGAGCGGATCGGCCACGCGCGACTGCCGACGCCCTCGCCGATCGACAGCACGTCGTCGTCGGCATGCGCGGGCACGCCGCGCGCCCGCGCGGCGTCGAGCAGCGCGACCAGGGCGGGGTTGGCTTCTTCCGCGGCCATCGCACGCAAGGTGTGCAAAGCCGATTCGGGATCCCACGCCGCCGGATCGCCGGGGGCGTGCCAACGGGCGTCGGCCTCGGCGGGCTGCAACGCGTGCAGGCTGGCGAGCCAAGCCCACTGGTTGGCTTCGGCGGCGGTATAGAGCTGGTCGGACGGCGCGGCGAAGGCCAGCGAGGCACCGCTGGCATGCCGACGCACCACGACCGCGGTCTGCGGCCAGCCGAGCGCGTCGTGCACGGCGGCGATGCGAGCGCGCCATCCCGACAGCGCCACCTCGTCGAGCCGCGATGCGCCCAGCGTCTCGAGCGCGGTACCGGTGCCGTCGAAATACAGATTGCTGCCGGTCAATCGACGCAACTCGTCAAAGGGTGGTTCGCTCTGCATCACTCGCTCGGCATCGGTTGCTGGTCCGGCTTTCGGCGCGGCCTCAGTCGTTCGCTTCGCGTTCGAAACGCAGGCCGCGCTCGTCGCGCACCACGCCTTCCATCACCGCATGCAGGGCCTCATCCAGCATCGGTTCCAGCGCGGGCATCTCGACGCGTTCGACCGGCCGGAACGCTTCGCCCTCGGGCTGGAACTTGATGATCTGCTTCCACGAGCGTGTCAGCGCATCGGCGAACACCAGGACCAGGTCGCCCGGTTGGCCCATGCGCAGGGCCGCGTCGATCGCCTGCTGTTCGTCGGGGATGATCGAGATCGCGTCCTCCGGGACGCCCGACGCCTGCAGCGCCTTGGCGATGATGCGCGGAACCGCATCGCCGTCGCGGCCGCGCAGCGAATCGTCGCGACGGCAAATGTAGTGGTCGAACTTGCCGGCGACCGCCTCGGCAATCGCGCGCAGGTCCTCGTCGCGGCGATCGCCCGGCCCGGCCAGCACGACGATGCGGCGGCCGACCACGTCCAGCCGCTGCGCGAGGTCGGCCATTACCCCGACCGCATGTGCGTTGTGGCCATAGTCCATCAGCACCTTGAACGGATGCTTGCTGTAGACGTTCATCCGCCCGGGCACTTGGAAGAACGTGGTGTCGAACGTGCGCAGTCCCTGGCGGATCGGTTCGAGCTTGATCCCGAGCGAAAACGCCATGGCCGCCGCGACCATCGCGTTCTGCACGTTGTGCAGGGCGCGGCCTTCGAGCGTCGCCGGGATCAGGTGGGTCCACATCAACGGGATGTGGTTGCCCTTGTCGTACAGCGTGATCATGTGGCCGTTGATGCCCGCTTCCAGCGCGCAGGCGCGGCCACCAGCGCGGATGTGTTCGCGCACAAGCGGATGCGAGGGGTTCATGGTGACGTAGCAGATCACCTTGGCGTCGGTGTAGCCGGACATCTTCAGCACGTTCGGATCGTCGGCGTTGAGCACCGCGCATTCTCTCGCCACTTCCACCACGATGCGCTTGATCTCCGCCAGTTGTTCGAGGGTGTCGATGCCCTTCAGGCCGAGGTGGTCGGACTGCACGTTGAGCACGGCACCGACGTCGACCTGTGGCACGCCCATGCCCGAACGCAGCAGGCCGCCACGCGCGGTTTCCAGCACCGCCATGTCGATCTGCGGATCCGCCAGCACCATCCGCGCCGACATCGGCCCGGTCATGTCGCCTTCGACCGTGCGCTGGCCGTCGATGTAGACGCCGTCGGTGGTGGTCAGACCCGGCGTGTAGCCGGCCATCTTGGCGATGTGCGCAAGCATGCGCGCGGTGGTGGTCTTGCCGTTGGTTCCGGTGATCGCCGCGATCGGCACGCGCGACGGCGTGCCCGGCGGGAACAGCATGTCGATCACCGGGCCGGCCGCATCGCGCGGCGTGCCTTCGCTGGGCGCGATGTGCATGCGGAAGCCGGGCGCGGCGTTGATCTCGCAGATCCCGCCGCCGCCGCACTTGTAGCTTTCGGCGATGTTGGGCGAGATGAAATCAACGCCGCCGACGTCGAGCCCGATCGCACGCACCGCGCGCACCGCCATGTCGCGGTTGTCCGGGTGGATGATGTCGGTGACGTCGGTCGCGGTGCCGCCGGTCGAGAGGTTGGCGGTGGAGCGCAAGGGCACCACTTCGCCGTCCTTCGGGATCGAGGCGGCGGTGTAGCCGGCGCGGTGCAGCATCAGCTCCGCCTGCGCGTCCAGCTCGAGCCGGGTCAGCACTTTTTCATGGCCGACGCCGCGGCGCGGGTCCTGGTTGACGATCTCGATCAGCTCGGCGACGGTACTGCGGCCGTCGCCGACCACGTGACCAGGCGTGCGCTTGGTCGCCGCGATCAGCTCGCCATTGACCACCAGCAGACGATGGTCGTCGCCACCCACGAAGGTCTCGACGATGACCGAGCGAGAATGCTCGCGCGCGGCGGCGAAGCCCGCGCGCACCTCGTCGTCGGTGGTCAGGTTGATCGTGATGCCGCGGCCGTGGTTGCCGTTGAACGGTTTGGTCACCACCGCACCGAGCTTGCGCGCGGCGCGCACCGCGGCGTTGGCGTCGTGGACCAGTTCCTGGCGCGGCACCGGCAGGCCCAGCGAGCCGAGGATCTTGTTGGTTTCCTCCTTGTCGCTGGCCAGTTCCACCGCGATGTGCGGCGTGCGCCCGGTCACCGTGGCCTGGATGCGTTGCTGGTACTTGCCGTGGCCGAGCTGCACCAGCGACTGCTGGTTCAGGCGCAGCCAGGGAATGTCGCGCTCCTCGGCGGCGCGCACCAGCGAGGCCGTCGACGGCCCGAGCACGCGCCGCTGCGCATAGCGGATGAAGTCGTCGCGCGCGGTATCCCAATTCCAGTCCGGCTCGGTGCTGGTGCGCAACTCCGCCGGCAACAGCGAATCGAGCAACTTGAGGGCCAGCTCGCCGGCGGCGATGCCCTCCTCGCGCTGCGCGTACTCGTACACCACCGAATACACCCCGGGGCGGTCGTCGCTGATGCTGCGGGTGCGGCCGAAGGTGACGTTTTCGCCGGCGACGTTCTGCAGCTCGATCGCGACGTGTTCGAGCACGTGCCCGAGCCAGGTGCCGTCGTCCTCGCGCATGCGGCGGATGAACCCGCCCGGCTCGCGGTACGAGCAACCGTGGTCGGCCAGGCCGGGCAGCGCCGCCACCAGACCATCGACGAACGACGGGCCGAGGCGGACGGTCGGCCAGGCTTCCAGTGCGCCCAGGTCCAGCTCGAGCCGGATCACCGGGAAATGCGCATACCGCGAGGGGCCGACGTAGACGGAACGTTCGAGGATGCGCATGGCGGGTCTCACTTCATGTCTTGGTGACCGCCAGCGAACCGGCGGAAGCCCTGCGGGTATGCAGGTTGAATGTGGCGCCGGCGATCAGGATATGCACCTTGAGCCCCAGCATGCACACCGGCGAGTCCTCGCCGGCCTGGTCCATCGACGAGAACTGCAGCTCGCTGGCGTCGACCACGGTGACAGTGCCGCTGCCCTCTACTTCGAGCGTGTTGTCCGGGCGGATGAACGCCGCGGTGTCTTCGTCCAGGCCGATGCCGACCGCGAACGGGTTGTAGGCCAGCGCGGCGAGCAGGCGGCCGAGCCGATCGCGCTCGCGGAAATGTTGGTCGATCACGAAACGGTTGGTCAGGCCCAGTCCCGGCGCCAGGCGCACGCTGCCCGCGGTCGGCGAACCGCCCTCCCTGCCGAACGCGATCATGTGTTCGCTGAGGATGCTGGCGCCGGCGCTGGTGCCGCCCACGTGCACGCCGTGCGCATTGCGCGTGCGGATCAGTTTGGCGACGGACGTGCCGCCGAGCATGGTCGAGAGGCGCAGCTGGTTGCCGCCGGTAAAGAAGATGCCGCTGGCCTGCTCGAGGCGGGCCAGGCGGTTGTTTTCATCGGCATCACGGCGCGTATCGAAGTCCATCGCTGTCACCCGGCGGGCGCCGAGTTGGGAAAACACCTGCTCGTAGCGCGACCCGGTATCGGCCAGTTGGCTGGCCGTCGGGATCACCACGATATCGGCATCGCCGCCGCCACAAAGCTGGACAAAGCGCTGCAGGATCCTGGGATCGTTCAGCTTCTGCTCGGCACCACCAATCGGAACGATCCAGCCCCGCTCTGCACCGTCGGGGGTCCTGCTAGGGCACATTCGTGGCTCCGGGCCGTGCTGATTTCAGCCTTCAAAAATACCACGTCGCTGCACTTCTCCGGCCCGCACGTGTGTCACGCCGGCGATCAGTACGTCGCTGGCTGCGCCGTTGGCATCCAGTGCGACCAGGTCTGCGTCGGCGCCGGCCGCGATCCGGCCCTTGCCCGCCAGGCGCAGCAGCCGCGCCGGATTGCTGGTGAATGCGGGCAACGCCTCGGCCATGGCCAGCCCGCGCCCAAGCAGTTCGTTCAGGGTGGCCAGCAACGCGCCGGACTCGCCGACGGCCATGCCGCACACGCGGCCGTCGTGGTCGAAGCACGGCAGGCAGCCACCGGCATCGGAGCTGATGGTCACCAGTTCGACCGGCGCGCCGCTGTCGAGGTACCGCTGCAGTGCATCCGCCGCGCTCCAGGCATCCTCGCCTTCGGCGACCGGGGCACCTGAGGGGAGTTCTGCGGTGATGTCGATGCTGCACCCGCGCCGCGCCAGTTCGACGGCTTCGGCGAACAACGCCTTGCGCCGGTTGACGTGGGTCGGGTTGAACACCCGGGCCGGCAGCTCGCTCTGCTCGAGCGCGCGACGCACCAGTTCCAGGCCGCGCGCGCCGTCGCCCAGGTGCAGGTGGACGATGCCGGCCTTGCCGGTCATCAGGCCGGCGACATGCGCCTCGGACGCGAGCCGCAGCAGCTCGTCGAGGGTCGGCTGGCTGGAACGGTGGTCGCTGATCGCGATCTCGCCGACGCCGATCAACGGTTCGGCGAACACGATGTCGCCGCGCACGCTGCCGGTCAGCGTCGTAGGCGGCAGGTGATAGCCACCGCTGTAGCCCCACGCGTTCAGGCCCTGCTCGCGCAGTGCGTAAATCGACGCGACCAGTTCGCGTGTGCTGCGCGCGACATCGTCGGTGCCGAGCAGGCCGACGACGCTGGTGACGCCGGCGCGGGTATAGCGCGACAGCATCGGCGCCGGCACGCGCGTGCTGAACCCGGCTTCGCCGCCGCCGCCGGTGACATGCACGTGGCCATCGATCAGGCCGGGGATCAGGCGCCGGCCGTTAAGATCGATCACCTCCACCGGCAATGCCACGGGCAACGCCGCCAGCTCCCGGCCGATCCAAAGGACCTTGCCACCGCCGAGCAATAGCTGTTGCACGCCCAGCGGTTCGGGCGCGTAGACGTCGGCATTGCGGATCAGCTGCATGGTGGGCATCGGGTTCATCGCGACAGCGTGCGCAGCGGCGGCGAGGGCGTCAAGCGCGTTTCACGCGATGGCGAGGCGTTGCGAGTAGGCGATGAACGCGTCGAGCCTCGCGCGCGCCGAATCCGAGGCCAGCGCGTCGCGCGCGCGATGCCGTCGGCATGCTGTCGGCCCTTGCCCTCCCTCTGCGTACCGCCGATAAGGCCCGCTTATCGCCGCTACTCTGCTGGGACCATACATGCCGGCCCCCGTGCGTCCGGAGATCGCCAGCGCTGTCGTGCCCAAGGCAACGAGGGTCGGGTCGGTCAGGACAACCCACCCCACCCTGCGGCGCTGCGGAGCCTGCAAGCCCGTGCTTTAGCTGGCCGGGATTGAATAGGTTGCGCGGTGTCCGAGCGCCGAACCATGCGCAATCAGCCATTCGTCGGCGCGTTCCCGCCCTAGCGAACACAGAGCCTGCAGCATCGCCGGGCGCGTATCGAACTTCGCGTTCCCACCGGCATCGGCCAGTGACTCGCCGGGCTCGATAAGATGCAGTCGCAACGACTGCAGGCGCCTCCCCAGCGCGGTCGACGCCAGCTTTCCCTTGATCAGCCGCTGGTTTTTTGTCAGGCCTTCGAGTTCGCGCAAAAAGGTGGCCGAGAACGCGAACTCCATGGCCCGATCTTCGATCTCGCGTGCGATGGCCGGTAGGCGCGGCCGCTGTAGCGGTTGCACCAGAATGCACAGAAGGTCAGGGGCCCGCGCTTCATAGAAGAGAGGCGCAAGCGCAGGATTTCCGGCATAGCCGCCATCCCAATATGTTTCACCCTCAATCTCCACTGCATTGAACAGCTGCGGCAGGCATGTCGATGCGAGGACCGCATCGCGTGTCACCTGTTCACCGCCGAACAGGACCAGCGCACCGTCACGAACGCGCGTGGCTGCCAGGTGAATCCGGAACGGCCGCATCGCCCGCAGGCGATCGAAGTCAATCAATTCGTCGAGCAGGTCGGCCAAGGGATTCAGGCCCAGCGGATTGAACTGCGCGGGCGTGAGGTGACGCGCGAGTTCAACCAGCCACGCGCCGCTGACCGATGGCGCAAACCCCCACGACGCCAGCGCATTCTTTTCACCGATGCGTTGCCATATGCGAGCGAGGTGGGCGCGCGCGCCCTCCCGTCCGCCCTCGATCCAGCCGTGAGCCATCGCTACGGCATTCACGGCCCCACTGCTGGTTGCGCTGATCGCCTCTATTCCGATGCGGGGTTCTTCCAGCAGGCGATCGAGCACACCCCAGGTGAAGGCGCCATGGGCGCCACCGCCCTGGAGCGCGAGCAGGAGGTCGAAGGATCGCGATAGCGGCATGGTCTTTATGACCTTCTGGCGGCAGCGAATGGTGACAGTTCCAACTTTGCAGAGTTTGACTCGCGCTCCATCGCAATCAAAACGTCTAGGGGCGCAGCTATCCCGAGCGCTATTTCAACGGCGACGGAACGTCTGTCGCCTATTTCAAATTGGAGGCTACTGGGCACCATGCGAATACACCTGCGAAGAGACTAAAGGTGATGCTCACGGCACAAGCTGCTCTCCCGAATGCTTTATTTGCAGCTATCCGTGGCGCCGCGGTCGTCGCGGTCCCAAGCTATGATGCGGCCACGGGTCAACCACCACCAACGCCGGCCTTCCAGATCCTCTTCTCAAGCAGCACGGCGTCGACAACGCCACGGTAGTAGCCGCGCACACGGCCCCGAACCTCATAGCCTTGTCGCCAATAGAAGGCGACGGCGCCTGGATTGTCGGCTCTGACCTCGATGTCGATTCTTTCGAGGCCTGCCGTCACAGCACACTGCTCCAGCCACGAGAGGACATATCTGCCCAATCCCCTGCGACGCAACTGTGGTTGCACCCCAAAAAGGACAAGGTGTGCCGCCGAATCTCCGTAGTCCATGATTCCGAACGCAAGCAGGCATCCGAGCTCATGAACCACAGCCACGTTGGTAGTCCTGGATCGGATAGCCCTTTGGATCCTGCTCGGCGAATAGGTCCAGCCGAGTCCGCGCTCTATGGAGTCGCGCGACAGTTCAGCGATGGCACGAGCATCGCCTGGAGTCGCGAGCCGAACTGACGGTATTGCCAACACACCTTGATCATATTACGCCAGCG
>DATDBD010000161.1:0-14240 GCA_036525015.1 Lysobacter sp. | reverse complement strand
TGAGCCTGGACAGCGACGAAGCCGATCGTGATCGCGCGCATCGCCCGGGCACATTGTTTGCCGCCGGCCTGATCACCGGCGAGGCGTTGACCGGCATCCTGATCGCGATTCCGATCGTGGTCTCCGGGCGCGCCGATGTGCTGGCGTTGCCGGAGGCCTGGCATTTCGGTCCGCTGGTGGGACTGGTCGTGCTCGCCGTCGTCGCATGGCTGCTCTATCGCGTCAGCGTCCGCAATGGCGGCGCTGCGGAGTCGGGCACCAAGCCGAGCGCGTGATAACACCATCTCCCTCCCTTTCGCCGAAGGCGAAGGGAGGGCCGGGGAGGGTGCTCCTCTTGCGGCGCCAACAAGGCGAAGCAACGCACCCCCCTCCCAACCTCCCTCTGCTCGCGGCGCGAGCAAGAGGAGGGTGAAAGCAAAAGCAAACTGCTTCCCTAAATGTATCGAGAGAATTCCATGTCACCACGTCATGCCCCGCTTCCACTCGCCCTGATGCTGGCCTGCGCTTCGTCGCAGGCCCTGGCCGCTCGCGGATTCGAAGTCCGCGATATGGCCAAGCTCGATCGCGTGTCTTCGCCGACGCTGTCGGCGGATGGCCGTCGCGTCGTGTTCGCCAAGCGCGTGATGGACTACGCCGGCAACAAGGCGTCGACGTCGTTGTGGATCGAGGACCTGCTCGCGCGTGACGCTGCGCCGCCCGTGCGCCTGACGCCTGAGGGCTGGAACGTCAACTCGCCGAGCTTCTCGGTCGACGGCCAGACCGTGTATTTCCTCAGCGCCAAGTCGGGCAGCTCGCAGCTCTACGCGATCCCGACCGGTGGCGGCACGCCGAAGCAGCTCACGGCGTTCGATGCCGACGTCGGCGGCTACAAACTCTCTCCGGACGGCAAGCGTGTCGCCTTCAACGTCGAAACCTTCGTCGCGTGCAAGCAGGACCTGGCCTGCACCAAGAAGAAGATGGACGAGCGTGGCCAGCAGAAGAACACGGGCATGGTGTTCGACCGCATCTTCATCCGGCATTGGGATGCCTGGAACGATGGCCGCCTCAATCGCCTGTTCGTCGCCACGCTTCCGACCGACGGCAAGGCCACGAACGCCGCGACGCTAGTCAGCGGCGACGTCCTCGGCGACGTGCCGTCGCGCCCGTTCGGTGACAGCGCCGAGTACACCTGGTCGCCCGATGGGCAGAGCCTGGTGTTCAGTGCGCGCCTGGCGGACGCGAAGGAACCGACCTCGACCAACTTCGATCTGTACCAGGTCAGCGCCGACGGCAGCGCAGGCGCGAAGAACCTGACGACGGCCAATCCCGCCTGGGACACCGGCGCGGTGTTCAGTGCCGACGGCAAGACCCTGTACTACCGCGCGATGAAGCGTCCCGGCTTCGAGGCCGACCGCTTCGGTTTGTTCGCGCTGGATCTGGCCACCGGCCAGCGCCGTGAAATCGCTCCCGCATGGGACCGTTCGGCCGACGGCATCGCCCTGTCCGCCGATGGCAAGACGATCTACACCACCGCGACCGACCTGGGCGAGCACCCGCTGTTCGCGGTCGACATCGCCGATGGCAAGGCCACCAAGGTGGTCGGCGAGGGCAGCATCTCCGCCTTCCAACTGGCCGGCCCGACGCTGGCGCTGACCCGCAATACGCTCAAGAGCGGCGACGTGCTGTACACGACCAGCGTCGATGCCAAGGCGCCGTTGCGCGCGATCACCGCGGCAACCGGCGAGACGCTCAAGGAGGTGGCGTTCGGCGAGTTCGAGCAGTTCAATTTCAAGGGCTGGAACGGCGACACGGTGCACGGCTATGTGGTCAAGCCGTGGAACTACGTCGAAGGCAAGAAGTACCCGGTTGCCTTCCTGATCCACGGCGGCCCGCAGGGCAGCTTCGGCAACGGCTGGAGCTACCGCTGGAACCCGCAGACCTACGCGGGCCAGGGCTACGCGGTAGTGATGATCGATTTCCACGGTTCCACCGGCTATGGCCAGGCCTTCACCGATGCGATCAGGCAGCACTGGGGCGACCGCCCGCTGGAAGACCTGCAGAAGGGCTGGGCCGCCGCGCAGCAGAAGTACGCGTTTCTCGACGGCGGCAACGCCTGCGCGCTGGGTGCAAGCTACGGCGGCTTCATGGTCAACTGGATCGCCGGCAACTGGCAGACGCCGGCCTCCGGCGCCTGGAAGTGCCTGGTCAGCCACGACGGCGTGTTCGACCAGCGCATGATGGGCTACGCCACCGAGGAGCTGTGGTTCACCGAGTGGGAGCAAGGTGGCACCGCGATTGCCAAGGCGGCCAACTACGAGAAGTTCAACCCAGTCAACCACGTCAAGGACTGGCGCGTGCCGATGCTGGTGATCCACGGCCAGCAGGATTTCCGCATCCCGGTCGAGCAGGGCATCGGCGCCTTCACCGCGCTGCAGCGCCAGGGTATCGAGTCGAAGTTCCTGTATTTCCCCGACGAGAACCACTGGGTGCTCAAGGCGCAGAACAGCGTCCAGTGGCACGACACGGTCAACGGCTGGCTGAAGCAGCACATCGGCCAGGCCATGCCGTAAGTCGGGTACGGGGTCTGTCCCCCCGGCCGGAGGGTTGACGCGATGGCGTCCAGGGGTCGAACCTTGGACGCCGTCTGCTTTCAGGGGGAGCTCATGGGCGACATTCCCAAGCTGGATCAACAGGTCCCGTCTCTCCAGATTCAACCTCTGGAGGGTTCGCCCCACGCCGGGCGCCTACCGCAGGAGCTGTCCTTCAAGGAGAGGCTGCTGCAGGAGCAGGCGGCGCCGGACGCGCCCGCCTCGGGCCAACCCGCCACGTATCAGGGGCCTGAACGCCGCAACGGCAAGGAACGGCGACAGGGCAATGAACGCCGCGAAGAGTTCCGCTTCGAGCCGGGCAAGGATGACCGCCGCAAGGGCAAGGATCGGCGCAAGCACAGCCGGTTGGACGACACGCTGCTGCGCTGATCCAGCGCACGCACCTCAGCCTCAGCATGTTGCGGCGCCGCGATTGTCGTGGCGCACAACCAGCGTCAGCAGCAGCGCGAGCGGCCCTTGCCGTAGCGCGCCAGCATGCGCTCGTGGAAAAACTCATCGCGTGTCATCGGGACGAGCGCGGGATGGTGCCGGCGCATGTGGTCGACGTAGTTGTCGTAGTCGGGTATGCCGATGGCCAGGCGCGCGGTCTGGACACTGGCGCGCCACCAGCGCGCCAGTAAAGAGGGCACGCCCGCGCGCCACCAGCGCGCCAGTAACGAGGGCACGCTCGCGCGCCACCAGCGCACGAGTAACGAGGGCACGCCCGCGCGCCACCAGCGCGCGAGGAGCGGCCAGACCGAACGGCCGGTGTCAGCGACTGACCGCATCCATCGCGACATAGTCGCTCTCCTTGGTGGTGGGAGCGTGGCTGGCCCGCGCTGCCAGCGCTGCGCGCACGCCGAAAAAGACGGTCGCCAGCATCACGGCAATGAACAGCGCGGCCAGTCCGGCGTCCACATAGTTGTTGAAGATCACCCGTTGCATGTCCTCCATGGACTTCGCCGGGGCCAGCACTTCACCGCGCGCGGCGGCGTCGGCGAACTTGCGGGCGTTGGCGATGAACCCGATCTTCGGGTCTTCGTGGAACAGCTTCTGCCAGCCGGCAGTGAGCGTGCAGGTCAGCAGCCACGCGGTCGGGACCAGCGGCACCCACAGGTACTTCTCGCGCTTCATCTTGACCATCACCACGCTGCAGAACACCAGCGCGATACCGGCCAGCATCTGGTTGGCGATGCCGAACAGCGGCCACAACGTGTTGATGCCGCCCAACGGGTCGACGACGCCCTGGTAGAGGAAGTATCCCCACAACGCGACCGCAAGGCCGGTGCAGGCGACGTTGGCCGGCCAGCTATCGGTGCGCTGGAACGGCGTATACGCCAGGCCGATCAGTTCCTGGATCATGAAGCGCGCCACACGCGTACCGGCGTCGATGGTGGTCAGGATGAACAACGCCTCGAACAGGATCGCGTAGTGGTACCAGAACGCCATCATCCCTTCGCCGCCGACCAGGCCGTGGAGGATCTGCGCCATGCCGACTGCGAGCGTCGGCGCGCCACCGGTGCGGGACAGGATGCTGGCCTCGCCGATCTCCTTGGCGGTGGCCGTCAGCACCTCGGGGGTAAGCACGAAGCCCCAACTCGAGATCGCCGCCGCCGCCGATTCCGGCGTGGTGCCGATCAGCGCCGCGGGCGCGTTCATCGCGAAGTACACGCCCGGCTGCAGCACGCACGCGGCGATCAACGCCATGATTGCGACGAAGGCTTCCATCAGCATGCCGCCGTAGCCGATCAACGGGATCTGCGATTCGTTCGAGAGCATCTTCGGCGTGGTGCCGGAACTGATCAGCGAATGGAAACCCGAGACCGCACCGCAGGCGATGGTGATGAACAAAAACGGAAAGAGTTTGCCGCTGAACACCGGACCGGTGCCGTCGATGAACCGGGTCAACGCCGGCATCTGCAGGTCAGGCCTGGCGACCAGGATCGCCACGGCCAGCACCAGCACCGTGCCGATCTTGAGGAAGGTGGACAAGTAGTCGCGCGGCGCCAGCAGCAGCCACACCGGCAACACCGCGGCGACGAAGCCGTAGCTGATCAACAGCCAGGCGAGCGAAGCGGCCTTGAGGCGGAACACTGCCGCCCAGGCCGGATCGGCCGCAACCAGGCCACCGAGCCAGATCGACAGCAGCAGTCCCGCGAAGCCGAGCACCGACACCTCGAGGATGCGGCCTGGGCGGAAGTAGCGCAGGTACACGCCCATCAGGATCGCAACCGGAATGGTCATCGCCACCGTGAAAGTGCCCCATGGGCTTTCGGCCAGCGCCTTGACCACCACCAGTGCCAGCACCGCCAGCAGGATGACCATGATCATCAGGATGCCGACCATCGAGATCACGCCAGCGGAGGGGCCGATCTCGGCGCGGATCATCTCGCCCAGCGAGCGGCCGTCGCGGCGCGTGGAGAAGAACAGCACCAGCATGTCCTGCACCGCGCCGGCGATGACCACGCCGAACAGAATCCAGAGCGTGCCGGGCAGGTAGCCCATCTGCGCAGCCAGCACCGGGCCGACCAGCGGGCCGGCGCCTGCGATCGCGGCGAAGTGATGACCGAACAACACGGCCCGGGGCGTCGGCACGTAGTCCAGGCCGTCGTTGCGGCGCCAGGCCGGCGTCGCGCGGCTGGCATCGACCAGCAAGGCGTTGCGTGCGATGTACAGGCCGTAGAAACGGTAGGCGATGGTGAATACCGACACCGCCGCCACCACCAGCCACATCGCGCTGATGGTTTCGCCGCGGTGCAGCGCAATGGTGCCGAGACAGAACACGGCCAGGACCGCGAGCGCGGCCCAGCCAAGCCAGGACAAACCTTTCATGACGCCCCTCCAATGGATCATCGAAGAGTCGCGCCGCAGGAGGTTGCGGTCAATGCGCAATGCGGCATGCCGCCTGCGACTTTGGCTAAACGTGCGGCAGGTCGCGCCGCAGGGTGATAAGCGCTAGAGCCACTTGGCGCGGCGCAGGTACCCGTAGATCACCAGGCAGACGACAATCGTCACGCCGATCATGATCGGGTAGCTATGGCGCCCAGCCAGCTCCGGCATGTGCTTGAAGTTCATGCCGTACCAGCTGGTGATCAGGGTGGGCGCTGCCAGCAGCGCCGCCCAGCCGGCCAGTCGCTTGACCACCTCGCCCTGCTGGATGGTGACGAGCGACAGGTTGACGCTCATGGCCGCCGTCAGCATCTCGCGCAGCGTGTCGGTGACCTCGTTGATGCGGACGGTGTGGTCGTGCACGTCACGGAAGTAGAGCTGGCTTTCCTCGTCGATGATGTTGCTGCGCGACCGCGCCAGCTGGCCGAGGATGTCCTGCAGCGGCGATACGGCCATGCGCAGCCGGGTCAGCTCGCGCTTGAGGTCGTAGAGCTTTCGAACCGTGTCCTTGCGGAAGTCCTCGGCGAAGATGTCGTGCTCCAGCTCGTTGAGGTCGCTGCTGAACTCATCGACGATCGGAGCGAAGTTGTCGACGATCAGGTCCAGGACCATGTACAGCGCCGCACCCGGCCCGTGTGCCATGTCCTTTGGCTCGCGCTCCAGGCGTGCCCGCGCCGGCGCATAGCTGACCGAGGCGCCGTGGCGCACCGTCACCAGGTAGCGTAGTCCGACAAACAGGTGCGTCTCGCCGAAGCGGATGTGCGAGTCCACCGACTGCGCCGTGTGCACGACGATGAACAGCGAGTTGCCGTAGTTCTCCAGCTTCGGGCGCTGGTGAGCGTTGTTGGCATCCTCGATGGCGAGGTCGTGCAGGCCGAACTCTTCCTGCAGCTTTTCCAGGATGCCTTCATCGGGCTCGTACAAGCCGACCCAGACGAAGCTGCCGTCGTCCACCGCCAGCACGTCGCTGATCGCGTCGAGGCTGATGTCGCGTCGCTGGCCGTCGCGGCTGTAGACGGCGCAATTGATCACGCACAGGGGCAGGGTTGGATCCTTCATGGCGTGCATCCTGCCTCCGCGCCGCAGGCGCGGCAAGCGCTCAGCGCCGGCGGAAGGCCTGCAGCAAACCGAGCTGGATCGGCAGCAACAGCGAGATCCAGTGTGCGTTGCGCTGGGGCAATACGGGCAGCCAGTACATGAACAACCCCAGCACGGCGCCGGCGGCGATCACGGCCAGCCATCGCACGAACCACGGGCCGGGATCGCGGCCTCGCAGTACGCGCCAGGCACCCGGCAGCAACAGCCAGCTCAGCGGACTGAGCAGCAGCAGGTTGTGGTTGGCCCAGCCATAGCGATGCGCGGTGCCGAACCAGATGAACAGCATCAGCGCGGCGAGCACACCCGACAGCAGCCAGAACGGCAACGCGACCCCCGCGAGCGCGCGCGGCCGGCGACGGCCCAGCCAGATCGCGCCGATGCCGATCGCGATGCCGGCCAGTGCCCACGGCCACCAGCGCGGCGGTGCGTCCTGCGGCTCGGGTGGCAGCAGGTGCGGCAGCACGGGCTGGTCGCCCAGGACCAGAGGACGGCCATGGCCGTTGGTGGTTTCACGCAGGGCATCGGCCAGGCGCATCGGAACGAAGGATTCGTTCCACACCGGCTGCGGCAGGTCCGCGGCCGGACCCAGCCCCAGGTCGAAGCCCAGCCACATCCACCACGCCGGCCGCGCCAGCCGCACCGCCTCGCTGCGGTAGGTGCTGCCGTGTGAGCGTCCTTCGATCTGGCGGCGCAGGCCGCCGCCGAGCGTGCGATCGATGGCATCGCGAACGCGTGTGGAGCAGTTGTCGTCGAAATACTGGTAGCGGTAGAACGCGTTCTCTGGCTTGGCGTTCTGCGCGAGCGCTGCGGCGAGTTCGTTGGCTTGCCTGTCGTCCAGGTCGAGCCACTGCACCGCGACGCCACGACCCTCGTCGCGGTACTGCGCCAGGTCCTGCTCGAGAGGCAGCGCCGCCAGGCGGTAGCGCATTTCGCCGCGGATGAAGCGGCCGATGAAATCCTCTTCGGTCGGATCGAAGTAGCCGAAGTTGTACGACATCGCCGCGCCGGTGTCGGCATCGACCACCACCAGCGCGTTGTGCCCGAACCGCTCCCAGAAGATCTCGCCCGGCTGCATCGTGGCCACGCCGATGCGCGGCGCGGCAGCGAAGGCGGGCGCTGCTGCAAAGGTATGAGCCGCCAGCAGCCAGAGCAGACAGGTGACCAGCAGCCGCCGCACGCGGCCCGCGTTACGCATCGCCAAGTACGCCGACGTGGAAGGCGTGCACGCGGCGCGCATCGGCGCTGGAGACGCGGAACACGAAGCGGCCGAGCGTCAGCTCCTCGCCGGATTCGGGCAGGTGGCCGATCGCGGCCGTGATCAGCCCGCCGATGGTGTCGTACTCGTCGTCGTCGAAATCGGCGCCGAAGCGCTCGTTGAAGTCGGAGATCGGCGTCAGCGCGTCGACCACGAACTGGCCGTCGGCCTGTGCCGCGATCAGCGCGTTCGGGTCCTCGGCGTCGTCGTGCTCGTCGTCGATCTCGCCGACGATCTGTTCCAGCACGTCCTCGATCGTCACCAGGCCGGCGACTCCGCCGTGCTCGTCGATGACGATCGCCATGTGGTTGCGCGACTGGCGGAACTCGCGCAGCAGCACGTTCAGGCGCTTGGATTCGGGGATCAGCACCGCGGGGCGCAGAAGCGAGTGGATGCTGCCGGGGCCGTAGTCGGCGACCACGCCGCGCAGCAGGTCCTTGGCCAGCAGCACGCCCAGGATCTCGTCCTTGTCCTCGCCATGCACGGGAAAGCGCGAGTGGCCCGATTCGACCACCTGCTTCATCAGCTCGATGAACTTGCCGTCGGCCGGCAACGAGACCATCTGCGCGCGCGGGATCATGACGTCGCCGACGGTCATGTCGCCGATCGCGATCGCGCCTTCCATCATGCGCAGCGTGTCGGCGGCGATCAGGCCGTCGGCCTGCGCGTCGCGCAACAGCTCGACCAGGTCTTCGCGGGTGGTGGGCTCGCCGGATAGCGCCGAACTGATGCGTTCGAGCCAGGACCTCCGCCGTTCCTGCGGTTCCGGCGAGTGGAAGCTACTACTGTCGTCCTCGGACATTGCGTTCTTGAAGGCGCCCGTGGGGAAGGGCGTCCCGGCCAGTCTAGCGCATGCCGGGGCGGCAGGAAGCCGACCGGGGAGCCGGCCGGCTCAGGCGCGGTAGGGGTCGGCGATGCCCATGGTCGCCAGAATCTCGCGCTCGAGCTGTTCCATGCATTCGGCCTCGCGCTCGTCGTCGTGGTCCCAGCCCAGCAGGTGCAATGCGCCGTGCACGGTCAGGTGGGCGTAGTGCGCGGCCAGCGGCTTCTTCTGCTCCTTGGCCTCGCGCGCCACCACCGGGGCGCACAGCACCAGGTCGCCCAGTAGCGGCATCTTCACGTCCTTGGGCAGGCCTTCGGGCAGTTCGGCGGGGAAGCTGAGGACATTGGTCGCGTAATCCTTGCCGCGGTAGTGCCGGTTGAGCGCGCGTCCTTCCTTGCTGCCGACGATGCGGATCGCCAGGTCGGCCTCGCGGATGCGATTGGCCAGGGCGGCAGCCACCCATTTGCGGAAGCTCACCGCGGCAGGGATGCCGGTGCGCGGCACGGCGTAGTTGATCGTCACATCCAGGCGAATGGGGCCTTTGGTCATGGTCGAGAGCCTGTTGGATGCTAGTGGGACGGGCCGGTGGCCGCGTCCTGTTCGTCGCGCGCGTCGTAGGCGTCGACGATGCGCGCCACCAGCGGATGGCGCACCACGTCGCGGGATTCGAAGAAGGTGAAGCTGATGCCGCTGACGTTGCGCAGTACTTCCAGCGCGTCCTTCAGGCCGGACTTCTGGTGCTTGGGCAGGTCGATCTGGGTCATGTCGCCGGTGACCACGGCGGTGCTGCCGTAGCCGATGCGGGTCAGGAACATCTTCATCTGCTCGATCGAGGTGTTCTGCGCTTCGTCGAGGATGACAAACGCATCGTTAAGAGTGCGTCCGCGCATGTAGGCCAGCGGCGCGATCTCGATGACGTTCTTCTCCAGCAGCTTGACCACCTTCTCCACGCCCAGCATTTCGTAAAGCGCGTCGTATAGCGGGCGCAGATACGGGTCCACCTTTTGGGTCAGGTCGCCGGGGAGGAAGCCCAGCTTCTCGCCGGCTTCCACCGCGGGTCGCACCAGAATCAGGCGCTGCACGCGCGATTCGTTCAATGCTTCCACGGCGCTGGCCACGGCCAGGAACGTCTTGCCGGTGCCCGCCGGGCCGATGCCGAAGTTGATGTCGTGCGTGGCGATGGCGTGCAGGTACTTGGCCTGGTTGGCGCCGCGGCCGCGGATAGTGCCGCGCTTGACGCGGATGTTGACCTCTTGCGGTTCGAGGCCGTCGCTGGCGACCGCGTCGGCGTCGATTTCGGTCAGGCGCAGGTGGATGTCCGGTTCCGACAGCGTTTCCTGCGCGGCATCGCGCCACAGCTCGCGGAGCAGTTTCTCGGCCTTGCCGACGGCGACTTGCGGGCCGACCACGCGGAACACGTTGCCGCGGTTGGCGATCTCCACCCCTAAGCGCAGCTCGATCATGCGCAGGTGGCCATCGAACGGGCCGCTCAGGTTGGCCAGGCGCTCGGTTTCGGCGGGCTCGAGGACGAATTCGGAGGTGGTTCGCGATGGCATCAGGACGAGAGGTCTTCCATGGGCCGCGCGGTCGTTCGCGCGAGGGGGTGTCAGCTTGCGCCCGCATGGCGCAATTCGCAAAGGGACGCGGTCAGTTGTCCGGGGTGTCTCGCGAGTGTTTGTGGACCCGCGCGATGTCGATGATGCCGATCACGCAGACCACCACGGAGCCCGCCAGCCACAACCATGCAACAGGGTCGGAAGCGATGTCGGCGTCGCGTGCCGCCTTCATGCCGTATCGGAGCAGGCCGAGCACGCCGAGTCCCAGGAACCACAGACCCAATGCGAATCGACGCAGAGCGGGGCGACGGGGCGAATCGGATGACATGGGGGAACGATAGACCAGCCCGCGGGTCGCGTGCCTTGCCCGACAAGGCGACGTGCCGGAGCAGTAAATGTGACCTGAACGTTCGTCGGTCCAGGGTTGAAATCTAATTAATCGAATAATTAATATTGCCTCCATGAACCAGATCAAGCCCCAGAAGGCGCCCGCCAAGAGGCGCGCAAAGCCCGCTGGTACGGGCAGTGCCGTCGGCCGGGCACCGGGTCGCCCCGGCGCCGACAGTCCCGACCTGCGCGCGCGCGTGCTCGACGCGGCCATTGCCTGCTACACGCGCCAGGGCATCGCGGCCACGTCGTTGCGCAGTATCGCTACCGAGGCGGGCGTCAATCCGGCGCTGCTGCACTACTACTTCGGGGACAAGGAACAACTGCGCGAGGCCGTCATCGCCGAGCGTGTGCTCCCGGCGTTCTCCACTCTGCGCGAGCCGGTAATGGCGGCGGCCGGAGAGGATGTCGCGGGCCTGGTAGCGGGGTTCGTGCAGGGCGTGGGCCGGCTGGTGGCCGAGCATCCCTGGCTGCCGGCACTGTGGGTGCGCGAGGTGCTGTGCGAAGGCGGTGCGCTGCGCGACGTGCTGTTCGAGCGCATCGGGCCGCAACTGCCGCAACTGATGGCCGCGAGGTTCGCCCAGGCCCAGCAGCGCGGTGAGCTCAATGAGGATCTCGACCCGCGCCTGCTGATGGTCTCGCTGGTCGGGCTGACGCTGTTCCCGGCCGCCGGCGCGCCGATCTGGCGACGCCTGCTGCAGGCCGAGGACCTGGATTTCGATGCGCTGCGCCGGCACACGCTGGCGTTGCTGGACCGTGGCCTGGGTTGCGGCTGATTGCGTGAGGTAGAGATGAGCACTGTCACCGGAGTCGCGGCCTTGAAGCCCCTACGAAGCCCCCTGTGGTTGCTGTTGTTGCTGGCCCTGGCCGGTTGCAACGACGAACGCCAGCAGGCACTGGGCACGCTGGAGTGGGATCGCATCGCGCTGCCGGCGCCCGCGGCGGAGAAGATCGTCCGCATCGATGTGCGCGAGGGGCAGCGCGTGGCCGCAGGTACGCGGCTGGTGCAGCTCGAACTGACCCGCACGCAGTCGCAACTGGCCGCCACGCAGGCCCAGGCGCGGCAGGCCGGCGACGTGCTCGCCGAACTGCAGGCCGGTCCCCGCCGCGAAGACATCGCCCAGGCGCGCGCCAATCTGGCCGCGGCGCAGGCCCGCGCCGCCAACGCGCAGGCGTTCTTCGGTCGGATGCAGCCGCTGGGGCGGCAGCAACTGGTGTCCGCCGCCGAAGTGGATCTCGCACGCGCCGCGGCGGATAACGCCCAGGCGGAAGTGCGCGCCGCCCAGGAGGCCTTGCTGGAACTCGAACGCGGTACGCGCAGCGAGCAGATCGCGCAGGGCGAGTCGGCGGTCGCGTCGGCCAAGGCCCAGGCCGCGGTGCAGGCGGTCACGCTGGAGAAACTGGATCTGATCGCGCCGCGCGCCGGCGTCGTCGACAGCCTGCCGTACCGGCTGGGCGACCAGGCGCCGGTGGGCGCGCCGCTGGCGATCATGCTGGTGGGCGATGCGCCGTATGCGCGGGTTTACGTTCCCGAACCGATCCGCGCCAACGTGCGCGTCGGCCAGAGCGCGCGGGTCCATGTCGACGGCCGCGGAGAACCGTTGCAAGGTCGGGTGCGGATGATCCGCAACGAGCCCAGCTTCACTCCGTACTACGCGTTGATCGGCAAGGACGCCGCGCGCCTGAGTTATCTGGCCGAAGTCGAGCTGACCGGACGCGATGCCGCGCAGCTTCCGTCCGGCTTGCCGGTGCGGGTCGAGTTCACGAAATGAGCGGCGAAATGAGCGGTAATCCGGCCCCCGCCATCCGCGCGCGCGGACTGACCAAGCGGTTCGGCACGCTGGTCGCGGTCGACCACGTCGACCTGACCGTGCCGCGCGCCAACGTCTATGGGTTCCTCGGGCCGAACGGTTCCGGCAAGACCACTTCCATCCGCATGCTCTGCGGTCTGTTGACCCCGACCGAGGGCGAGGTGGAAGTCCTGGGGCTGCATATTCCCGCGCAGGCCGAAGCCCTGCGTCGCCGCATCGGCTACATGACGCAGAAGTTCTCGCTGTTCGACGACCTGAGCGTGCGCGAGAACCTGGAGTTCCTCGCCGCGGTACAGGACATTCCGCGCGCGCAGGCGGCCAAGCGCATCGACGAACTGCTCGAGCAGTATCACTTCCAGGATCGGCAGAAACAGCTGGCCGGCACGATGAGCGGCGGCCAGAAGCAGCGCCTGGCGCTGGCCGGCGCCGTCATCCACAAGCCCGAGCTGTTGTTCCTGGATGAGCCAACCAGCGCGGTGGATCCCGAGTCGCGCCGCGATTTCTGGGAAAAGTTGTTCGACCTGGCCGACGCCGGCACCACGATCCTGGTCTCGACCCACTACATGGACGAAGCCGAGCGCTGCCATCGCATCGCCATCCTCGACCGCGGCGCGCTGGTCGCCGACGGCACGCCCGACGAACTCACGCAGGCGCTGGCGGGCCGTACGGTCGAGGTGATCGCGCAGCATCCTCGCCGTGCACAGAAGCTGTTGGTCGATGTGCCCGGCGTACTCAGCGTGGCCCAGATCGGCAACAGCCTGCGCGTGCTCAACGACCGCAACGGCGATGCTGCCGAGCGTCTGCGCAAGGCGCTTGCCGATGCCGGCCTGCAGGCGGAAGTCGCCAATTCGCAGCCGAACCTGGAGGACGTTTTCGTGTCGGCCACGCGCGGGCGCGACGAGGAGCAGGAGAAAGCGGCATGAGCCTGCGGCGCCTGCAAGCGATCGTCATCAAGGAACTGCGCCAGATGCGGCGCGACCGCATCACGCTGGCGATGATCGTCGGCATTCCCGTGATGCAACTGGTGCTGTTCGGCTATGCCATCAATCTCAACCTGCGCGGCCTGTCTGCGGGAGTGGCCGACCAGGCCAACACCGCGGCATCGCGCGCGGTGGTGATGGACATGGTGGCGACCGGCGTGATCGAGCCGACCGTCAGCGCCCGCACCCCGCAGGAGCTGATGGAGCGCTTGCGGCGCGGCGAGATCAGCGTGGGCGTGGTCGTTCCTCCCGACTTCGAGCGTCGCCGCTTCGAAGGGCGAGAGGCGGTGCAGGTGCTGGTCGATGGCAGCGATACCGTCGTGCAGAGCGCGGCGGTCCAGTTGGCGCAGATGCCGTTGGACACCAGACCGATCATCAACACGCGGCCGCTGCGCGAAGGCAGCACCGGTCCGGTCGCCGCCGGGCAGATCAGCGTGGTGAGTTTCTACAACCCGGAGCGGCGTTCGGCGATCAATATCGTCCCGGGGCTGATCGGCATCATCCTGACGATGACGATGGTGATGTTCACCGCCGTGGCGATCGTGCGCGAGCGCGAGCGCGGCAACATGGAGCTGTTGATCGCCACGCCGGTGAGCAGCAGCGAGCTGATGGTCGGCAAGGTGCTGCCCTATGCCGGCATCGGCCTGGTGCAGACCACGCTGGTGCTGCTGCTGGGCGTGTGGCTGTTCGATGTTCCGATCCGCGGCAGTCTGGTCGATGTGTACCTGGCCGCGGTGCTGCTGATCATCGCCAACCTGACGCTTGGCCTGCTGATCTCGACCAAGGCGCAGTCGCAGTTCCAGGCGATGCAGATGACGTTCTTCGTGTTCCTGCCGTCGATCCTGCTGTCGGGCTTCATGTTCCCGTACGCCGG
>DATDBD010000160.1:0-4990 GCA_036525015.1 Lysobacter sp. | reverse complement strand
TGGTGTCCGGGAAGGGTTCGACATCGCCTGCATGCAACTTCGGCCAGGCTTTCTTCAGGGCATCGCCGGCATAGGCGAAGCCCTTGGCGTCGTGGGGAAACGCGGCCCAGCTGGTTTTGGCGGCCATGTGCGGTCCTTGTCGGCGGGTGGGAGGCGCAGCATCCGCCACGGTATGGGTGCTGGGCAAGGGGTAGTGTGTTTGCTCCATGGACCGTGCGCACAGTGCGCTGCATAACCGGCATTTCCGGCCGATCACTGGAGCCCAGGACATGGCAGCCACCAAGCGCAAGACCCCAGCAAACCGCGAAACTTCCCTGCGTCATGTCTGGCTGGCAGGCCTCGGCCTGGCCGTGCTCGCACGCCGCCAGGCGCTGACCGCCGGCGATCGCGTGGCCGGGCAGGCCGACGAGCTCAAGCGTCGCGCGCTTGCCCTGGCGGACGACGCCCGGGCCAACGTCATCGGCGGCCTGGACCTCGTGCGGGGCCAGGTCGAACCCAAAGTGGTGCAGTTCAGTGCCGAAGTGGAAGCCCGCCTCGGGCCCGTGCTCGACAAGCTGGGGCTAAAGGTCGTCGCGCAAAAGCGCCCCGCCCGCAAGGCGCCCAAGGGCGTGGGCAAGCGCAGCGGTCGTAGTGCATCGGCCAAAAAGGCGCAGCCCCGGCGCTCTACGCGACGCGCCTGATACCGGCATCGGTCTCGAGCACGCCAACAACGCCCCGTCCACGCGGGGCGTTGCCGTATCGGCGGGTACTCAATCGATGTAGGCGCGGGTCAGGGTATTGAGATGCACGCGTTCGGCATCGCGCAGGAACGGCGCGAGCAGCATCATCACCTGCACGATGCCGGCCCGGATGGCCGCATGCTCGTCGCGGTCGCCACGCGCTGCGGCGTAATTGAGCCAGAACGTGGCGATGACCAACACGTTCGTCGCGGTCGCCGCCAGCTCGTCCTTGGAGGCACGCATGATCCCCGCCTGCGACAGTCCTCGCATGACCCCGTGGGCCTGCTCGTCGGCGCGCCTGAGGATACGGGCGAAGCGCAGTCGCAGCCGTCGGTTGCGGCTGAGGATCTCGACCAGGTCGCGGTGCAGGAAGCGGTAATCCCAGATGCACTCGAACACCAGGTGCAGTTGCAGCCAGATGTCCTCCAGTCCGGGCAGGCGCCCCTGCGGGGCCGACAGTGCAGCGTCCATGCGCTCCTCGAAGCGCGCGAACAACTGCTCGATGATGTCGTCCTTATTGCGGAAGTGGTAGTACAGATTGCCCGGGCTGATCTCCAGCTCGTCGGCGATGTGGTTGGTGGTGACGTTGGGCTCGCCCTGCGCGTTGAACATCGTCAACGCGGTGTCGAGGATGCGCTGGCGGGTCTGTTTCGCCATGGGTCGGTTGCGACAGCCCGCCGCGGCCTCAGCCGCGCAGCTTCTTCACGAGGTCGACGTACTTCTTCCTGGCATCGTCCTGGCCAGTGCCCTTGAGCTTGGCCCAGGCTTCGTACTTGGCGGTGCCGACGAAATCGAAGAAGCCGGGCTTGGGACCACTGACGTCGCCTTCCGAGCCCTGTTTGTAGAGCCCGTACAGGCGCAGCAGGGTCGCGTTGTCCGGACGCTCCGGCAGCAGTTGGACGTCCTTGGCGGCTTGCTCGAATGCAGTCTGTAGGTCGGACATGACGACGCCCCTCCTGGCGGCCAAGTTGGTTCGGGCATTAGCGCATGCGCTGTCGGGGTGGTCAATACGCAGGGGAATTGTTCGCAGGCATCGGCTCTGGCAACGTAGTGCCATCTCGCCGCTTTCGCGGCTACTAGGGATAGGGGAGAAGGCATGAGTTACTTCGTCACCGGCGCGACGGGGTTCATCGGTCGCTATCTGGTCAGCAACCTGCTCAAGCGCAAAGGCACCGTCTATGTGCTGGTGCGCAAGGACTCGGTCAAGAAGCTCGATGCCATCGCCAAGAAGATGGGCTGGGATCGCAAGCGCGTGGTCGTGGTCAACGGCGACATGACCGTGGCCAAGTGCGGGGTGAGTGCCGCACAACTGAAGACTTTGAACGGCAAGGTCAAGCATTTCTTCCACCTCGCCGCGGTCTACGACCTGACCGCGAAGGCCGAGGCGCAACGCGTCGCCAACATCGAGGGCACGCGCAATGCACTGGACTTGGCCGTCGCCATCGGCGCGGGCGTGTTCCACCACACCAGCTCGATCGCCGCCGCGGGCCTCTATCAGGGCGTGTTCCGCGAGGACATGTTCGAGGAGGCCGAAGGTCTGGACGATCCGTACCTGCGCACCAAGCATGATTCGGAAGGTCTGGTGCGGCAGGAGAAACGCCTGAAGTGGCGCATCTACCGGCCGGGCATGGTGGTGGGCCACTCTCAGACCGGCGAGATGGACAAGGTCGATGGGCCTTACTACTTCTTCACCTTCCTCAAGAAACTGCGCGAGATGCTGCCGCCGTGGATGCCGATGCTCGGTGTCGAAGGCGGTCGCATCAACCTGGTGCCGGTGGACTACGTCGTCGATGCGATGGACCACATCGCGCACAAGCCGCGCCTGGACGGGCATTGCTTCCACCTGGTCGATCCTCAGCCGATGCGCGTGGGCGAGGTGCTCAATACGTTCGCGCGTGCCGGCCACTCGCCGGAGATGACGATGCGCCTGGATGCGCGCATGTTCGCCTTCGTGCCTAGTGGCGTGCGCAGCGTCGTCGGCAACCTGCCGCCGGTGCGGCGCTTCATCGGCATGCTGCTGCGCGACTTCAAGGTTCCCAAGGAAGTCCTCAAGTTCATCACGTACCCGACGCGCTTCGATAACCGCGAAGCCGAGCGGGCGCTGCGCGGGAGCGGTATCGAAGTGCCGCCCCTGGAGCAGTACGCCTGGCGCCTGTGGGACTACTGGGAGCGCCATCTCGACCCGGACCTGTTCATCGACCGCACGCTCAAGGGCAAGGTGCGCAACAAGGTGGTGGTAATTACCGGCGGCTCGTCGGGCATCGGCCTGGCGACCGCGCAGCGCGTGGCCGAGGCCGGCGCGATCACGGTCATCGTCGCGCGCGGGGAGGATGAACTGTTCAAGGCGCGCGATGCGATGACGGCGGTCGGGGGCAAGGTATTCGCCTATACCGCCGACCTGTCGGACATGGCCGACTGCGATCGCCTGGTCAAAACGGTGATCGAGGCGCACGGTCGCGTCGACATTCTGATCAACAACGCCGGCCGTTCGATCCGTCGCTCCATCGAGCTGAGCTACGATCGTTTCCACGATTTCGAGCGGACGATGCAGCTGAACTACTTCGGCAGCCTGCGCCTGATCATGGGCTTCATGCCGGGCATGACCCATCGCCGCAAGGGCCACATCATCAACATCAGCTCGATTGGCGTACTGGCCAACTCACCGCGCTTCTCGGCCTACGTCGCATCGAAGGCGGCGCTGGACGCGTGGAGCCGCTGCGCGCAGGGCGAGTTGTCGGGCAAGGGCATCTGCTTCACCACGATCAACATGCCGCTGGTGAAGACGCCGATGATCGCGCCGACCAAGATGTACGAGAGCGTGCCGACGCTGACCACGGAGGAGGCCGCGGACCTGGTCGTAAAAGGCATCATCGACCGCCCCAGCCGCATCGCCACGCGCCTGGGTATCTTTGCATCGGTGGTCAACGCGCTGGCGCCGAAGGCCTACGAAGTGGTGATGAACACGGCCTTCGAGCTGTTCCCGGATTCGGCCGCGGCCAAGGGCGACAAGAAGGCGTTGAAAGACGAGCGCGCCAGCAACGAACAGATCGCGTTCGCCGCACTGATGCGCGGCGTCCACTGGTAGCGCGGATGCAGTGCCGGACTCAGTAGGTCCGGCACTGCAGGAAGCGGACGCGGCGCTCGCTTCCGGCGGGGGGCTGCAGGTGCAGTCGCGAGACGCGCAGGTCTTCGTAACGTTCGAGGACGGCGCAGATGTCCTTGACCGGGTCGCCGGCGTCTTCGCGCAAATAGACCATCAGCGTGGACCGGGTCGACCACATGGCCTTGTCGATGCCCGGCAGCGCGGAGACGCGGCGGATGACCTCGTTGCGTTCGAACTCTTCGCGACCCGGATCGGGCGGAGCCGGCGCCGTCATGCCATTGGCGGCGGCAGGGGCGGGCGGTGCGGCCGTCGGTGCCGGCGCGTCGGATGATGCGGCTTCGGCAGTCTCCACCGGAGCGGCCGACTTGTCCGATGTCCTGCCGGCCAGCAGCGCGGCCAGGACGAAGCCGAGCACCAGCGCCGCGCCCCAGGCGATGGCGGTCTGGCGCGCGGTGCGCGTCTGGGCCTGGGCGGCCAGGTCGTTGTGCACGGTGGCGGGGAGCAGGGGCTTCACCAACGCCCAGACGGCATTGCCGTCGTACAACTCGATTCCGGACGCAGCTTTGCGTGCTTCCGCCTCGACCTTCCCCGGCGTGGCCAGGATGCCGCCCTTGGCGCCATGGAAACGGATGCCGTCGGACAGCTCCTTCACCATCGGTGCCGTGATGCGGTAGTTCGCGCCCTGCTTGCACGACAGCAGCCAGATCTGGCCGTCGCGATTCAGGCGCAGGTCGGCCTCCTGTCCCCGGTCGGCGGCGTCCTCGATCGATTCGGCGACGAAGCCGCGCGGCTGCAGCGCCTCGATCATCAGACGCGAGAACTCGCGCCAGCGCATTGCCGACAACGCTTCGATGCCGGCACGGGTCTCTGCCTGCTTGCGGTGGACCAGCCACAGGTACGCGGTGAACGCGACGCCGAGCAGCACGGCGATGATGAGTGCGGTAGTGACGGAAAAACCGTTGAGCATGCGAGCAGGCCGATCCCTGAAGGCGCGAACTATACCGCCGCCGCTCGCACCAGGCTCGTGGAGGCGGTCACGGGTTCAAGTGGGGAACGGGGTCGGCGAGGGACTTCGCGCGTGTCAGGCCAGCAATAGGAAGCCCGCCAGTCCGGAACCGTAAGGGGAGGGGAGCATACGGAAGAGCGGACTGGCGGGCTTTGGCGGTAC
>DATDBD010000159.1:0-5678 GCA_036525015.1 Lysobacter sp. | reverse complement strand
CTGCCGCCCTCGCGCCTGCTGGCAGAACAGCTCGGCGTCTCGCGCAAGACGGTGTCGGAAGCCTACGCGCGACTCACCTACGACCAGCTGGTCACCGGTCAGGTCGGATCAGGCAGCTTCGTCGCGCCACGCCAGGTTCAGCAGGGCCATGCGCTTCGCCGCGAGGACCTCGCCGGCGCCGCCATCGTCGGACACTGGCATCGCATCGACATGCCGTTAACGCACCCGGTGCCCGATGCGCGCCTGCGTTACGAGTACATCGGCGGCGCAACGGCCCGCGCCATGTTTCCGCAGGAGCAATGGCGCAAGTGCTCGCTACATGCGCTGCGCCGGACCGCCGACCTGCACGGCTTCTACGCCGAGCCACAGGGGTTGCTGGCGCTGCGCGAAGCCATTCGCCGGCACATCGGCTTTTCGCGCGGCGTGACCTGCACGCCGCAGGACATCGTGGTGACCAACGGCGCGCAGCAGGCGCTTGACTTGATAGCGCGCGTGCTGATCGAACCCGGATGCACGGTCGCCGTCGAGGATCCCGGCTATCCCCTCGCGCACGTCCTGTTCGAGGCGCAGCGCGCGCAGGTGCTCGCAGTGCCGGTCGATGCCGAAGGCATCGTCGTCGACGCCATTCCCGACGGTACGCGGCTGATCTACACCACGCCCGCGCACCAGTTCCCGCTGGGCCTGCCGATGAGCAGCGCGCGACGCCATGCCCTGCTAGAGCGGGCGAGGCAGCTCAGAGCCATCGTCATCGAGGACGACTACGACAGCGACTTCCGCTACGAGGGCCAGCCGCTGGAACCGCTGCACACGCTGGACCGGCACGGTCTGGTGGCCTACGTGGGCACGTTCTCCAAGACCTTGTCGCCAGAGCTTCGCCTCGGCTACGTGATCGCGCCGCCGTCGTTGCAGCACGCATTGACGACCGCCAAGCATCTCACCGACTGGCACACCACCACGACGGTGCAGTGGGCGATGGCGAAGTTCATCGGCGACGGCCATCTGCTTCGCCATATCCGGCGCTGCCATTCGGTGTACAGCGCGCGTCGCGAACACATCATCGCGCGCTTCCAGTCCGACCTGTCACCGTGGTTCGAGCTGGTGCCGTCGGTCGCAGGCTTCCACGTGGCCGCCCTGTGCCGTCGGCCGATCAACCTGGAACTGCTGTGCCACCTCGCGCGCCGGGTGGAAGTGGGGCTGTATCCGCTGGACGACCTGTATCGCGGCGACAACAGGCGCTCGGGTTTGCTGATGGGGTATGGGGCGATCGAGTCGCTGGACATCGATCCTTCGCTGGACCGGGTGCGCGACATCCTGATGGAGATCGCCGGCTAGGCCGGCACCCTGTCATCGAACGCTCCGCTCCGCAGTGCCTGCTGCAACCCCCAGAACAATCCGACGGTGTTGACTGCGGTGATGAAGAGGCCGACGCGGTCGACGTCCGGATAGCGCGCAAACAGAACGTAGAGCAACCAGACGAAGAACAGTGCATAGGCGCCATAGCAGGCGACCAGCACGCCACCGCGGGCGTAACGCGTCATCACGAACGCGATGACCGGTGCGTGGAAGTACAGCAGCGCCCTGAGCCCACTCGCGTCGTACCAGACCGACCGGCCATCCAGGATAAGCAGCAAGGTCGCGGCGATCGCGAGCACGGCGTAGGCGCCGTTGAGCAGGCGGTATGGCAAGGCCAGCGGCCGCGTCTCGATCCGCTCCCGAAAAGGTTGTGCCGGTGGCTGATACGGGTTGAATTCCATCGGATGCCTTCCGTTGCGGTGCAGTGCGCTGCGCGATCAAAGCACGGTTTCAATCCCGGACACGAGTCGCTCGGCCAGCCGCGGCTGCTTGAACTGTTCGACCCACCACTCCAGCGCGCGGCCTTGGTGGTCGCCGCGCCAGGCCACGTACAGCGTGTTGGGTTCGCGCGGGTCGTCCATGCTTTTTTCGACCAGTTCGCCACGTTGCAACAGACCGGCGATACGCTGGCGCGGCAGCCAGCCCACGCCGAGCCCGTCGCGCTGCGCCTGGATCTTCGCGCGCATGCTCGGCACCGCCAATGACGCCTGGCCGCCGATGACGCCATAACCGCGGCCGTCGGTGCGCCGCGACGTGTCGGCGACGACGACCGAGCGATGCTCCATCACCGTTGCGCGTTGCAGAGGCTCGTCGGCCTTCGCCAGAGGATGGCGGGGCGACACCGCGAACGCCCAGTCCATCACGCCCAGCTCGAACCAGCGCAGGCCGGGAATCACCGGCGGCTCGTTGGTGGCGCCGACGACCAGGTCGGCGCGACCGTCGCGCAGTGCTTCCCAGGTGCCGCCGAGCACCTCATGGGTGATGCGCAGGGTGACACCCGACTGCAGCGCGTCGAAAGCGTGGATGACGGGCAACAACGTTTCGAACTCCAGGATCTCGTCGGTGACGATCCATAGCCGGTCCTCCCAGCCACCGGCCACCTGCTTCACGCGCTGCGTCAGACGCGCGACGTCCTGCATCAGCCGCGCAGCCTCCTGGGCCAGCAACAGTCCGGCCGGCGTCAGCTGCAGGCGGTAGCGCCGGCGGTCGAACAACAACGCGTCGAACCGTTCCTCCAGCTGTCGTGCGGCGTGCGACACCGTCGACGGCGCCTTGCCCAGCCTGGCGGCGGCCCGCGACAGGCTGCCGCTCTCGCGGATGGCTTCCAGCAAGGCCAGTTCCTCGGGGGACAACATGTTCGACGCCTTCGAACGAGTCGGCCGGGATCATGGCACGGAAAGCCGGAACGTCGGGAGCACGATGGCTTCAACGGCAATCCGCCGCCCCCCAGGAAATAAAGCTCATGAACCGTTTCAACCAGAAGACCGTCCTCGTCACCGGCGGCAGCAGCGGCATCGGCCTGGCCGCGGCCACGGCCTTCGCCGCCGAAGGCGCACGCGTGGTGATCACCGGCCGCGACGCGGCCGCGCTCGAGCAGGCCGTCGCCGGCATCGGCAACGGCGCCGTCGCATTTCGCAGCGACGCCGGCGACATCGGCTCGGCGAAGCAGCTGGCCGCAGACCTGAGCGCCCGCGACATCCGCCTGGACGCTGTCTTCATCAATGCCGGCAGCGCGAAGTTTTCTGCGTTCGCCGACACCAGCGAAGCCTTCTGGGACGAGCTGTTCGACACCAACGTCAAGGGTGCGTACTTCCAACTGCAGGCCTTGCTGCCGCAACTGAAGGACGGCGCCGCTATCGTCATCAACGGCTCGATCAACGCCCGCATCGGGATGCCCAACACGTCGGTGTACGCCGCCAGCAAGGCCGCGCTGATCTCGCTGGCGAAGACCTTGTCGGCCGAACTGCTGCCGCGCGGCATCCGCGTCAACGTCGTTAGTCCGGGCCCGGTCGCCACGCCGCTGTACGGCAAGCTCGGCCTGGACAAGGCGGCGCTCGATGCCACCGCCGCGCAGATCCAGAGCCAGATCCCGCTCGGTCGCTTCGGCACGCCCGACGAGATCGCCGCGACGGTGCTGCATCTGTCGTCGCCCGAGTCCGGCTTCATCGTCGGCACCGAGATCGTCGCCGATGGCGGCATGAGCCAACTCTGAGGACACCGTCATGTCACGTCTCGACAACAAAGTAGCCATCGTCACCGGCGCCAGCGCCGGCATCGGACGCGCGACTGCCAAGCTCTTCGCCGCAGAAGGCGCCCAGGTCGTGGTCGGCGCACGCCGTGCCAGCGAACTGGAGAGCCTGGTCGATGAGATCCGCGACGCAGGCGGCCAGGCGGTCGCACTGGCCGGCGATGTCCGCTCGGAGGACTACGCCAAGGCGTTGGTCGCACTGGCCGTGAAGCGCTTCGGCCGGCTCGACATCGCGTTCAACAACGCCGGCACGCTCGGCGAATCCGGTCCCAGCACCGACGTCAGCGAAGACGGCTGGAACGAGGCGCTGGCGATCAACCTGACCGGCTCGTTCCTCGGCGCGAAGCACCAGATCGCGCAGATGCTGAACAATGGCGGCGGCTCGGTGATCTTCACTTCGACCTTTGTAGGCCACAGCTTCGCTTTTCCCGGCGTCGCGTCCTACGCGGCGAGCAAGTCGGGGCTGATCGGCCTGACCCAGGCGCTGGCTGCCGAGTTCGGCGCGCAGAACGTGCGCGTCAACGCCCTGCTGCCGGGTGCTGTCGATACCGCGATGTACCGCGACATGAACGACACGCCGCAATCGCAGGCCTTCGTGACCCAGCTTCATGCGCTCAAGCGGGTCGCAACACCGGAGGAACTTGCGCGTTCGGTGCTGTACCTGGCCTCTGACGATTCGTCCTTCGTCACGGGCACGGCCTCACTCGTCGACGGCGGCGCCTCCATCACGCGCACTTGATGTCGCGAGATGGGCCGCGAGTGGGCAGTACGCGGACGGTCCGCGTCGGCGGACCGTCCGTTCCTCTCCACGCAGCGCGCAGGCTACTAGCTACTAACCGCCTGGCCTGGCTACGCCGTGCCTGGCCAGCATCTCCTGCATCGCCTCTTCGACGACAGGCCAGTAGCTCCCGGCCCGCTCGCGGACGATGTCGGCGTGCAACTGGAAGTGTTGCCACGCCTCCGTTGGCTGCACGATATCCAGAATCGACAAGAGCATCGCTTCCAGCGCCTGCAGGTCGTCCTGAAGGACGACCGATGCGGCTGGAACGGTATTGCGGGACTTCCAGGTAAACATTGCTGTGTTCAATGGCGGCGCTGGTTGCCGGGGTTGCCGGGGTTGCCGGGTCCCGGCTTTAGCTGTGTTGACGCGCGCTGGCGGCGATCCTGCGACAACGAACGACCGACGTCGTCGGACTCCTTGAACTGCCCCTGCTTGAACTGTCCCTGGGCGTCGCGGCGAACGTCGCGTCTGTCGACGTCGCGTCTGTCGACGTCGCGATCGTCGTTCCTCGCAGATACCAGTTCGCGCCTGGTCATCGGTCTGCTCCCAATGTGAGGGCCAAATGCTCGCGATGTCGCGGTAAAGCACGCGCGAATCGTGTGCGAACGAAGAGTTATGGTCTGGCGGCGGGTTAACCCAGTGCAGATGCGCGCCAGGGTCACGGAAAAAAAGCCCCGTGGAGGTTCCGGACTCCACGGGGCCGAGGGGGATCGGCTTGGCAGGGCATGCTCCATGTTCGCCAGATCCGTCGCGACATCTTCCCGCATGCGATGCAGCCGTTCCCTTTCTCTGCCAGCCAGCGGCCTGCTATTCCTCAGCAGGTGCCACACAACTGGCGCAGCACGAGTCAATCAACCTCGTCTCGGTGTGGCCCTGATACTCGCGGCTACCGAAGATGCGATCCGACGCTACGCCGTGACGGCTAACGAAATGGTGACGGTGGCGGCGAGACGCGCCAACTCGCCGATAACTTTTCCTTAAGCCATCGTTCTGGTTCCCGACTGGTCGCTTACCAGGAGGAATCAGTGCAGCCGGCCTTTCGTCTCGCACCAGGCACGCACGCGTTCTGCCACTCGGGTCCACGGCACGGTGCCGTCGCCGCGAAGCTCCTCCCACGCCTCCGCCAACAGGGGCTCGATCTCGTCCCATTCGCCGTGCAGACACTCATCGCACGCGATTTCGAGTACCGCTTCCAACAGCATCGCTTCGCGAAGGTTGCTGGTGATGCGCATGGTCTCTCTCTCCACTTGTTGCGGACACCACCATTACCCCGCTTGTTCGCGTTGATCAACGATC
>DATDBD010000158.1:0-4395 GCA_036525015.1 Lysobacter sp. | reverse complement strand
GCCGGAGTCGTGGTGATCCAGTTATTCTCGAAGTCCACCGCCCACTGAGCGGTCCACGCCATGAGCCTTGGGAGGGCGCCATGAGCAGCACCACCGGATCCACGCACGATTCGACCCAGCGTCCGATCGACCGCTGGTTCGCCCACTACTCCGGCGACCATCGCAATGCCACCAACCAGCTGATCCACGTGATCTGCGTGCCGGCGATCTTGTGGAGCGTGATCGCGCTGCTGTGGTGCATCCCCGCGCCGGGGACGTGGTTCCGTCCCGGTTTCTGGGCCGGCATGGCGATGCTGGCCACCGCGCTGTTCTACTACCGCGCCTCGCGCAAGCTGGGCCTGGGCATGATCGTCGTGTTCGTGCTGATGGGCCTGCTGACACGTTGGCTGCACGACAGCTACGGCACCGGCACCCTGCTATGGCTGGGCATCGGCGTGTTCGCCATCGCCTGGATCGGTCAGTTCATCGGCCACAGCAAGCTGTACGAGGGCAAGCGCCCGAGCTTCTTCACCGATCTCACCTACTTGCTGATCGGCCCGGCGTGGGTGCTGGCCAAGCTGTACCGCAAGCTTGGCTGGTCTTACTGACGGCGTCACAAAGACCGGTCACGAAGACCGGTCGACCGGAATAAGCTTGGGCAGCAGGCTGACCAGCACGGCCGCTGCGATACCCAGCAACGTCTCGACCATGCGCACGAAGGCATAGAACCAGGGTTGGTCGCCGTGGTCGAGCAGGACGACGCCGCAGATATACCCGGCCACCTTGGCCGCGTGCCGGAGCCTTAGCAGATCGCTCAGCAGCATGGCACTCAGGATGCCGAGCAGCAGCGTCCACACGTTGGCCGGCAGCACGGAATTGATGGATGCGCCCAAGGCCGTGCCCAGTACCGTGGCGGCCAGTCGCGGCACCGCGAGCTTTCGCGATTGCTCGGGCACCAGGTCGGTGACCAGGACGGCCGAGATCATCGCGTAGATCGGATACTGCAGCGACATCAGCTCGGCGACCGCCACCGACAGTCCGGACGCCAGCGCCGCACGAAGGGCCAGCTGGACGTCGAAGAACTTGAGCGGCAGGGGTTTCATGAGGCCACCCCTCAGAGCGACGGCGGGGCGCAGTAGGTCGTCACGTGCACAAGCTCCGATCCGGCGCCTGGCTACGACATCAGCAGCACGATGAGGGTGCCGCACGTGGTCAACACCACGTGCGCAACCGGCACCGCACCGGAGTAGCCGAGTACGGCCACCGAGCTGTCGGACTTCTCCTGCAACACCGCCAGCGCCGGGGTGAAGGTCTGCGCGCCGGACAACGCGCCGAGCAGCAGCAATGGCTGGATCTTGAGTACATAGCGGCCGAACCACAGCCCGGCCAGCAACGGCACCATCGTCACCATCGCGCCACCGAGCAGCAGGCCGATGCCGGACTCGCGCACCGCCGCCAGGAAATGCGGACCGGCGCCCAGCCCCACCATCGCCACGAACCCGGCCAGCCCGAACGACTGCATCAGCTTCACCGCACCGTCGGGCACGCGCCCGAACAACGGCCGGATCGAGCGCACATAGCCGGTGACGATGCCGGCCACCAGCACGCCCACGCTGGTACCTATCGATACCTTGACGCCGCCGAGCGGAAACGCCGCCAGCACGCCCAGCAGCGCGCCCACCACCACCGCCAATCCGACCACGACGAAATCGGTGGCGTCGGTGGGCTGCACGATATCGCCGAGCTCTTCGGCCGCGCGCGATACCGCGGGCTCCGAACCCACCAGCTGCAGCACGTCGCCGCGCTCGATGACCGTCCCCGCGCCGATCGGGATTTCCATGCCGCGGCGCATGATCCTGCGCAGGAACACGCTGCGCACCTGATCGGACGTCGCGACATCGGCCAGCGTGCGCCCCGCCCAGCGCCGATTGGATACAAACACCTCGTACGATGCCACCGGAATCTCGAGCAGCGCGCGGTCATCGACTTCATCAGCACGCTCACCGATCAGTTCGACCAGCAGCTCGCGGCGCCCGCTGATCGCCACCACGTCGCCAGCGAGCAGCACCGTATCGGCCGTCGCGGGAAGCAGTTCTTCGCCGCGCCGGATGCGCTGCACGAACAAACGCGCGCCTGCGTGCACCCGTTCCGCTTCGCCCACGCTGCGTCCCTCCGCCGGCGCACCGGCTGCGATCGCGTAGGCGCGGATCTCGAACGGTTTCCATGCCGAACCGACGCCGCTGCGTTGTCGGGTGATGCCGTACTGCGCTTCCAGCGCGAGCGCTTCCTGCTTGACGTCGATGCGCAGCAGGCGCGGACCGAATTCCGAGCACATCAGGATCACGCCAAATGCGCCGAACACGTAGCAAAGGGCGTCGGCCACGCCGATATGGGCCTGCCAGGTCTGTTTCACCGAATCGCTGACGGGCAAGGCCTGGATCGCCTCGCTCGCCGTGCCCATGGCCGGGGACTCGGTGAGCGAGCCGGACAGCAAGCCCGCGGCCAGACCGGGGTCGAGTCCCAGCCCCCGCGCCACCCCCCAGGCAACCAGCAATCCCACCAATGGCACGAACAGCCCGAGCACGCCAAAGCGCCAGCCGTCGCCCTTCATCGCCGAGAAGAAGCGCGGCCCCACCTCGTAGCCGATGCCGAACAGGAACAGCAGGAACACCATCGACTTGGCCGTCGCCGAGACCGGCACCTCGAAGGCCCAACCCAGCAGCATGCCCGCGATCAGCGAGCCGGTGGCGCCGCCGAGGCTGAACTTCCCGAAGCGAAAACCCCCGACCCAGTAGCCGATACCCAGCGCCAGGTACACGGCCAGCTCCGGATACTTGGTCAGCATCGCCGCGAGCCAGCCCATGATGTGGATCACTCCTGTGTCGTGATCGGCGCGATCAGAGCGATGGCGGGTCGTAGTAGATCATGAAGCGCAGATCGCTCAGCTCGGATCGGTCGGGGTCGTCCTGCTGCACGTTGGCATAGCGCACTCGCACCATCAGTCCTTTCAACACGCCCTCGGGCGGTGTGAACTGCAGGTTGAGGTCGTACTCTTCCTTGGCGAACTGGGCCGGATCGTCGGGCGTCGTGCCGTCGACATACAGCCCGTACACGCTCAGCCCCTTGAGCGACTTGAAGTTGTAGCTGGCGCGCGCCAGCCAAGCATCCTCGCCGTCGCGGTTGAAGTCCTCGACCTGCACGCTGGTGTAGCCCGGATAGCCGCTCCACGGGTTCTGCATGTTGGCGTTGCCGCTGGCGCTGGTATAGGCCAGCGTGTACAACGCGCCACCCACCTCGAACTCGCCCTTGCCGCCCCACTGGTCGGCGGAGAAGCTTTTGCCTTTCAACAGGTCGTCGCCTGTGCTCTCCTGATCGGAGTACTGCAACGAGAACTTCAGCTTCTTCTTCTCGCCCAGCGGCATGTCGTATTTGCCCTCGGTGTAGAAGATGTTGATGATGTCGTCGCTGTAATAGTCGACCGCACCGAGCGAGAAGGCTCCCTTCTTGTAGTTGGCGCCGGCGGCATAGACGCCGCGCTCGACCGAAGCGCCCGCGTCCACCGACATCGACACGAACTCGTCGGAGTTGCGTTCCTTGATCTCGTCGAAGTAGCCCGCGCCCACGCGCCATTCGGACCCGCCGTTATCGCCGCCGTACAGTCCCTGCACGGTGATGGCCTCGAATGTGTTGGGCGTCATGCGTACGTCGTTGCGATTGATGTACGGCGTATCGATGCTCAGACGCCCGAAGTTCAGGTGGGTGTCCTCGTTGAACAGGAACTCGCCGTACAACTGGCCGAGCACCGTGTAGCTCTCCTGGCCCGGCTCAAGCAGCAGGGCGCCGTCCTCGTCATCCTCGCCAAGCAGGCGCTGCGAGGTGTATCCGGTCGCGCCAAAGGCGAAGCGCTCGCGGAAATAACCGGTCTTGAATCCGGCCGACCCGCCGATGGCCCAGGACTCGCTCTTGCTGTCGTCGAACTTGTCCCGGTCCAGGTAAAAGGTGCGGAACTGGACATCCCACGTGGGGTCCGCCCACGCCTTGCGCCGCGTCTCGCGTATCCACTCGCGGCGGTCGCGCACGCCGAAGGATTCGTCCAGCGGCGTCTGGCCCTGTTCGACGGAGCTCTCCGCCGCGTCCGCCGCTTCCTGGTCCCGCTCCGGAGTCGCCGACTGGGCCGCCGCATCGCCCATGGCCATCAGACCGGCCAGGCACAAGGCGGAGGAAAGAACGGCGACAGCGGGGGGCTGTCGCGTAATGGTTTTCGCAATGGCGTACTGGTTCATGGGTCATCCATCCACTTGGAGATTCGCCACGCGAACAGCGTGGCGAATCTCGTTGCAGTAACGTGCGCCGCTTCCTTTGGCGCCCTATTGCGACAGCAGCATCGCGAAGTAGCCGAACACCGTGTAGAGCACG
>DATDBD010000157.1:0-6461 GCA_036525015.1 Lysobacter sp. | reverse complement strand
GCCGGCATGTCCTGCCACGGCGACACCTTCTGCGCTTCCAGGAAATCGGCCGGCACCCAGGTCAGGCGCGAAGCCGGCGCCTTCATATCGCGCGCGACGTCCTGGCAGGCCTGCAGCAGCGAGCCCATGGTCAGCTTTCCTTCCGGCGCGTCGGCGTTGTAGATGCCGACATGGCGCCGTTCGATGGTCGTCAGCAGGAACGCGGCCAGATCGCGCACGTCGATGAACTGCGTCGGATCGGCGGCGCTGCCAGGTGCGAGGATCTCGCCGCCACGATCGACGCGCACCGGCCAATAGGTGAAGCGGTCGGTGTGGTCACCGGGACCTACGATCAATCCCGGTCGCACGATCGTGACCCGACCGGGCATCTGCGCCTGCGCGGCCTTCTCGCATAGCGCCTTGAGGCCGCCGTACGTCTCCCCGGTCACTTCGGTGACATTGGGATCGGGCAATTCGATCAGCGGCGCCGACTCGTCCTGACCCGGTGTGTCGTTCTTCGCGTAGACCGAGATGGTCGAGACGAGCACGTACTGGCCGACCCGCTTGCCCAACAGCTGCGCGGACCGCGTCACGTCGGCGGGAAGGTAGGCCGACGTGTCGAGTACGGCGTCCCAACGTCGGTCGCCTTCGAGCGTCGACATGTCGGTCTTGCGGTCGCCATGCAACTGCTCGACATCGCGGTAGCTCTCGTCCGCAAAACGCTCGGGATTGGTCTTGCCGCGGTTGAACAGCGTGAGCGTGTGGCTATGCGCACGTGCGGCCTCGACGAACTGAGGGCCCAGGAAGCCGGTGCCGCCCAGCACCAGGATTTTCAGCGGCTTGGCCGCCTTGCGTGCCTGGGCGGGCAAGGCCAGCAGGCTCAAACCGGCGAAGGCGGTAGCGAGGAAGTCGCGGCGATCGGTCATTGGCTGGCGCCCTGCACAGTGGTCAGCGCGCAGCGTGCGATGGGTTCAGCGCGCGCGCCATACGCCGAAGGTCACGAAGTGGCCGTCTGCGCCGGACCCGCGGGTTCGCTGTCTTCCACGCGGCGTGAGAGGCGCCAACCGATCGTAGCCGCCGTGAAGGCAGCCAATGCACTCAGCCCGGCAAAACCGGCCGTGACCACGCCGACCGAGCGCAAGCCGTTCATTGCCAATGCGATGGTGGTGTCGCCGAACCGCCATACCGCCGTATCCACCGCGTTCTGACCCTTGTAGCGGACGCTGCGCGGAACGCGGGTGTAGAGGCTGTGGCGCGCCGGCTCGGCCATGCCGTACGCCAGTCCACGACTGACGATCAGCGCGACCGCCACGGCCGGCATCGAGCCGATCAGCGGCGCGTGGGGGTCGCTTGCGAACACCACCAGGGACAGCACGCCGATGCTCACCAGCGCCCAGATCATGATCACCATGCCCGGCCCCTTGCGCGGCAGCAGCCAGCGCGTCACTGCGATCTGGACGACGGCGGTCAGGATATTGGTGATCTGGTCGACGTCAGCGGCAAAGCGCGTGCGCGACACCGCGTCGGTGAAGGTGGCGCCGGAATAATCCGCCACCAGCGCATAGTTGACGGTGCCGATGCCGTCGGCCAGCAGCAGCAGTAGCGCCATGCCGCGCATGAAGGGGTCGGCGAAGATCTGCCGCAAGCCATCAAACACGCTGCCGCCGATGGCCGCCTCATTCGCGGCTTCATGCCGGCGCGCGCCATGCAGCCGCGCCCAGCGACCCAGCAACACGATGCAGACCACCGCGATGCCCAGCAGGCTGGCCGACACCACCAGCAGCGGCGCCACACCGATCACGTCGACCAGCGCGCGGGTCAGTGCAGGGCCAGTTACCGCACCGGCGGTGCCGGCCACGGCGATGATCGGGAACAGCCGTTTCGACTGCTCCGCGCTCCAGATGTCGGCCATGAAGCTCCAGAACACCGACACCACGAACAGGTTGAAGACACTGACCCAGACGAAGAACACCGTGCCCAGCGCGCGCGGGCTCAGTAGTCCCTCGTGGGTGAACAGCGGTATGAACCCGAACAGGCAGAGGATGAAGAAGACATACACCACCGGCACCACGACCCGTCGCGGATAGCGCGCGACCAGGCCGCCGAACACAGGCGTCAGGACGAGGGTGGCCAGGAAGGTGGCCGCATAGAACCAGGGCAACTGGGTCGAGCCGACCGCGGCCGTAAGCTGCTCGCGCACTGGCCGGATGACGTAGTAAGCCGCCAGCACGCTGAAGAAGTACAGGAACGAGAGCGCGACCGCTTGCCATTCTCCGCCCTGGATGCGCCGGGCGGACACGCCGTCGTCGTGGCTGGGCGCCATGGCGCTGCTCCGAAACTGGTGGCGGCACGTTAGCCGATTTGGCCCATAGCGCCTAGCGCCGTCGGCCGCCGGAGAAGGCCTGCCTGCGGGCGCGGGGAGCATTTGCTCTAATGGCGGCGCTTACGGTCGGCCAGCCGCAGGCATCACGGCTTCAACCGGCTTTACAGGCGAAGGGCGCAGCGCGCGCAGGAATGGACGTGTTCGATTACATCATCATCGGTGCCGGCTCCGCCGGCTGCGTGCTCGCCAATCGTCTTTCCGAAGACCCGGACGTGACGGTGCTGTTGCTGGAAGCCGGCCCACCCGATCGCCATCCCTTCATCCACATGCCCGCGGGATTGGCCAAGCTGAGCGCCATCAAGAGGCTCAATTGGGACTATGCGACCGCGCCGGAGCCGCAACTCGACGGGCGCACGCTGTGGTGGCCTCGTGGCAAGGTCCTGGGCGGCTCCAGTTCGATCAACGCCATGTGCTACGCGCGTGGCGTGCCGGCCGACTACAACGAGTGGGTCGCACTGGGCGCCGAGGGCTGGGGCTGGGCATCGGTGCTGCCCTACTTCAAGCGCAGCGAGCGCAACGAGCGCGGCGGCAATGCGCTGCATGGCGACCAGGGCCCGTTGTACGTGTCCGATCTTCGCCATACCAACCCGCTCTCGCAGGTGTTCATCGAAGCCGGCCGGCAAGCGGGTTTCCCGGTCAACCGCGACTTCAACGGGCCCTCGCAGGAAGGCGTCGGCTTCTATCAGGTCACGCAGAAATACGGCGCGCGCTGCTCCAGTGCCGTGGCCTATCTCGATCCGGTGCGTGAGCGGCACAACTTGACCATCGTCACCGACGCCCTCGTCAACCGCATCACCTTCGACGGTCCGGCCGGCGCGCGCCGCGCCAGTGGCGTGGTGTACACCGCGCACGGAAAGGCCTTCCACCAGCCGGCCGCACGCGAAGTGCTGCTCAGCGGCGGCACGCTCAACTCGCCTCAGTTGTTGATGCTTTCGGGCATCGGGCCGGCCACGCAACTGCGCCGGCTCGGCATCGACGTCGTGCACGACGCGCCGCAGGTGGGTGAGAACCTGCAGGACCATCTCGACATCTGCACGCTGCAGCACTCCACCAAGCCGGTCACCTACGACCGCCTCAGCGACGTGAAGGTCGCCTTCGACTACTACCTGCGCGGCCATCGTGGCGCGGGCAGCAGCAACATCGCCGAGGCTGGCGGCTTCGTGCGATCGCGATACGCCCCGGACGCACGCCCCGACATCCAACTGCATTTTCTGCCAGCCATGCTCGACGACCATGGCCGTCATCGCTTGGCTGGCGACGGCTACACCGTCCATGCCTGCCCGCTGCGTCCGCGCAGCCGTGGGCGGGTTTGTCTTGTCAGCGGCCGCGCTGCCGACAAGGTGCGCATCGAGGCCAACTACCTCAGCGACGCGGAAGGGTTCGACCTGAAGATGATGGTCGAGTGCGCCAAGCTCTCGCGCGAACTGCTGGCGCAGCCGGCCTTCGACGATTTCCGGGGTGCCCCGATCTTCCCGGCGCGCGAGGACCTCGACGACGCCGGCCTGGTGGAGTTCATCCGAGCCAAGGCGGAAACCATCTATCACCCGATCGGCACCTGCCGCATGGGCCGCGACGACGCCTCGGTGGTGGACCCGCAATTGCGGGTACGCGGCGTGGACGGGCTGCGCGTGATCGATGCCTCGGTGATGCCGACCCTGATCGGCGGCAATACCAATGCCCCGACGATGATGATCGCCGAACGGGCCGCCGACCTGATTCGTGTCGGTTAAGTACGAGTGCTCGCCGGCTGATGCCCGGCTTGGACGAGGGCTTGCGTTCCATCAGGTGAAGGAGGCGTTCAGGGCGGGGGTTTCCTGAATGCGCCGAGCCGGTTCAGCCAATCCCTGGTTAACTGCGACGCCGCCATCAAAACCCCGTAGAAATCAAAATGCTGAGGTCAGCTTTTCCCCAAAACCTTGAGATTCGGCGCTAGAATCGGGCCCAATCTCAGCGCCCGCAGGCTGCGACCAATGAATCTCGACATGAACCCGCGGTCACGGAAGGCCTGGCGTTACGGCACTTTCGCCGTCCTTCTCAGCCTGACTCTGGGTTCGACAGCACAGACTTCGCTGCGCTGGAACACGCCGCGCGCTTCCGCGCCCGCCACCGCGACGCGAACGACAACGAGCCTCGCGTCCGTCGCGACTCCCGTGGTCGCCGCGGTTATCCCCGCGCGCGTCACGGCACCGCTGGCCCCGGGTTTCGACGTTCGCCTTTTCGAAGGCATGGCGCAGCAGTTGGTGGCCAACCAGCGCGTGCCCGGCCTGGCCATGGCGATCGTGCACAACGGGCAGATCGTCAGCGCGCGCGGCTATGGCGTCACCGACGTGCGCGCTGCGCAGCCGGTCGACGCGCATACGGTGTTCCGCCTGGCATCGCTGTCCAAGGCCTTCGCCGGCACCATGACCGGCTTGCTGGTCAATGACGGCATCCTGCGCTGGGACAGCAAGCTCGTCGATTACATGCCGACGTTTCGTCTCAGCGATCCCTACGCGGCACGCCAGCTCACCGTGGCCGACGTGCTCAGCCATCGCGTCGGCCTGACCCACAACACCTTCGATCGCGACCTCGAAGCCAATGTGGATTACCGCACGCTGACGCAGAGGTTGGCCAATGCGCCGATGAACTGCGCGCCCGGCAGTTGCTACGGCTACCAGAACATTGCCTTCAGCCTGATCGGCGACGTGGTCTTCGCCGCGACCGGCGACTTCTACGGCCAGGAAGTGCAGCGCCGCATCTTCAAGCCGCTGGGCATGAACGACGCCAGCCTCGGCCTGGACGGCATCGAGTCCAGTCCGCGCTGGGCTCGTCCCCACGTTCGTGGCCGCGGCGGCTGGGTGCCGCTGATGCCCAAGCCGTCCTATTACCAGGTCGCGCCAGCCGCAGGCGTCAACGCCAGTGCCTCCGACATGGCGCAATGGCTGCTGGCCCACACCGGTCATCGCCCTGATGTGCTGCCGGCGCCGCTGCTCGCGACGCTGCACCAGCCGCTGGTCAATACCCCCAGCGAAACCCGTGGCTCTCCATGGCGTCGTCAGCGCGTGTCCTCGGCCGGTTACGCCCTGGGCTGGCGCGTCTACGATTATTCCGGCCACCGCGTCGTCTTCCACGGCGGCGCCGTGCAGGGATATCGCGGGCTGGTCGCGATGCTGCCCGAGCAGGATCTCGGCATCGCGATCCTGTGGAACAGCGAAAGCTCCCTGCCCACGGGCATGCTGCCGACGATCCTCGACCGCGCGCTCGGCTTGCCGACGCAGCGCTGGCTCGATGTCGATTTCGAAGACGCGGGCCTGTATGCGGACACCGGCGCCGCCACGCCGGAAGGCAACGTGGGTTCCAGTGCCGCCAGCGCGAGCGCGTCTCCGCACTAAGGCCCTTCCACTGCGCACTTCGCAGCACTCGGGCCGCGCTTCTGCGCGGCCCGTTTGTTTCGGGGGCCTGCTCCACGCGCGGCGGCTTCCATCACGAACTTCAGCGCTGGGTTCGAGCCCGGGCGCGCAGATCGAATGCTCTGCGACACGCAGGGTCGCGCGGCAATGGTTGTGTGGCGCCCCATGCGCCCCCTGAGTGACATCACGCGCCCGAGATGCAGTCGAGGGTCAGCGTGAGCCCCATGCCTGCCAGGGATCATCAAGATCGCCTGAGGCCCTGCTGATCGCAACCCTCACCCTTTTCTGGGCAAGAGGGAGGTGGCTCCGGATATTCCCTTCCCGTATGCGGGAGAGGGGTGCCCGAAGGGCGGATCAGGGATTCTTGTCCGGCATGCTGCAGTTGAGATCAACAGCGCCCCATGACCATGAGCCGGCACGCCAAACTGGGAGCTTGCTCCATCCGACCGCGATTACGTGACGGCCTGCGTGGCACTGCATTCAAGGCGACGGCTCGCATCAGGTGCCGCTGGCATGCGCAGTACCGGTGAATGTCGGCGTCCGCACTGGACTGATTCTCAAAAAAAAAGCTCTCCCCCCGCCTGGGCGCGGGGAGAGAGCTGTATTACGGCAATCGGGACTTTCTTTTTTTAGATCATCGGCGCCGGGGTAGCCGGCATTGCGGCGGCAACCGCCTTCTTCGCGGCCTTCTTGCGGACGGCCTTCTTCAC
>DATDBD010000156.1:0-4333 GCA_036525015.1 Lysobacter sp. | reverse complement strand
GCCTTTGGGCTTGTCCCGTATCGACACGATCTGGTTCTCGCGCTTGACCTCGAACAACTCCGTCGCCTCGATCAGGTCGCTGAGCTTGCGGTAGCCGTAGTTGCGAGAGTCGAACGAAGCCTGGTTGCTGATCTGGTGCCCTACGGCGCCCAGGTGCGACCAGCCGTCATCGCCAGCGGCCGACTCCACCGCGCTGCGCAACATCTGCACCAGGCGCGCGTCGCTGCGCAGTTCCTTGGCCGGCGTGGCCTGCGTGGCGGCGGCTACCGCGCCGCTGCTGCTGGGCGGCGACAGCGCCTCCAGGTAGGTGAACTTGGAGCAGGCATTGGCGAATGGTTTTGGCGTCTTCTGCTCGCCGAAACCGTAGACCTTCAGGCCATCGGTCAGCAGCCGCATGACCAGCGGCGTGAAGTCGGCATCGCTGGAGACGATGGCGATGCCGTCCAGGTTGCGCGCATACAGCAGGTCCATCGCATCGATGACCATCGCCATGTCGGACGCGTTCTTGCCGCTGCTGTAGGCGAACTGCTGGATAGGCCGGATCGCGTACTCGTGCAGCGTGGCCTCCCAACCCTTCAGGTGCTGGCTCTTCCAGTTGCCATAGGCACGACGCACGTTGGCCACGCCGTAGCGCGCCACCTCGGCCAGGATCACGTCGATCTTCGCCGCGGGTGCGTTGTCGGCGTCGATCAGAAGTGCGATGCGCGTTTCGATATTGGGCTTGGTCATGCAGGCGTCCTCGCTGCGGTCCCGCCGAGCCTAGCGCAGCTGCCGCCATTCGGACATGACGCGGCCTTTCGACAGACGCGCGGCCTTTCGACGAACGCGGCCTTTCGACAGACGCGGCCGTTCGACAAATGCGATTGCGCCAATGGCTAGAATGGGGCCAAACCCATCGATAGCCCCCCATGACCAGCCAGCTCGAACAGCTCCGCGCCCTCTCGGCCGTGGTCGCCGACACCGGCGACATCGAAGCCATCGCACGATTCCAGCCCCTGGATGCCACCACCAATCCTTCGCTGCTGCTCAAGGCGACTTCGCTGCCGGCGTACGCGCCGCTGATCGACGCGGCCATCGCCAAGGCGCGCGGCGGCGACCTGCCAAGCCGCGTGGCCGATGCCGGCGACCGGCTCGCCGTGGCCGTGGGCCGCGAAATCCTCAAGCTGATCCCGGGCCGCGTCTCCACCGAGGTCGATGCGCGGCTGAGCTTCGACACCGATGCCACGCTGGCGCAGGCGCACAAGCTGGTGGACCTGTACGAGGCCGACGGCATTGGCCGCGACCGCCTGCTGATCAAGATCGCCTCGACCTGGGAGGGCATCCGCGCTGCCGAACAGCTCGAGCGCGCAGGCATCCACTGCAACCTCACGCTGCTGTTCTCCTTCGCCCAGGCCGTGGCCTGCGCCGAGGCCGGCGTGTTCCTGATCTCGCCCTTCGTCGGCCGCATCCTCGACTGGCACCTGGCCAATGGCGACGCCCGGCCGGCGACGCCGCAGGACGATCCGGGCGTGCAGTCGGTCACACGCATCTGGAACCACTACAAGCGCCACGGCTTCAGCACCGTGGTGATGGGCGCGAGCTTCCGCAACACCGGGCAGGTGGTGGCACTGGCCGGCTGCGACCGGCTGACCATCTCGCCGGATCTGCTGGCCGAACTGGCATCGCAGGAAGGCGACGTGCCGCGCGCGCTGGTCGACTCGGGCCATCGCGCCGATCCCTTGCCCGTGCTCGATGAGCGCAGCTTCCGCTGGCAGCACAACGAGGACGCGATGGCGAACGACAAGCTGGCCGACGGCATCCGCCGCTTCGCCGAAGACCAGCGCAAGCTCGAGGCGCTGCTCGCCGGACGCATGCAGGGCTGAGCACAATGACGACTGCCGCCGAATCGCTGTCGCCGGTCCGCCGCCTGCGCAGCATCTTCAGCGGTTCGGTCGGCAACCTGGTGGAGTGGTACGACTGGTACGCCTACTCGGCGTTCGCGATCTACTTCGCCCCGCACTTCTTTCCCGAAGGCGACACCACCGCGCAGTTGCTCAACACCGCGGCGGTGTTCGCGGTCGGCTTCTTGATGCGCCCGGTCGGCGGCTGGCTGTTGGGAATCTACGCCGACCGCCATGGCCGCAAGGCCGCGCTGATGCTGTCGGTGCTGCTGATGTGCGCCGGATCGCTGATGATCGCGCTGGCGCCGGGATACCAGAGCATCGGCCTGGCGGCGCCGGCGCTGCTGGTGTTCGCGCGGTTGTTGCAGGGACTCAGCGTCGGCGGCGAATACGGCACCTCAGCCACCTACCTCAGCGAGATGGCGGACCCGCACCATCGCGGCTTCTGGTCGAGCTTCCAGTACGTGACGCTGGTGATGGGCCAGTTGCTGGCGCTGGCGCTGTTGGTGGTGCTGCAGCGTTGGCTGCTCAGCGAGCAGCAGTTGCAGGACTGGGGCTGGCGAATCCCCTTCGTGATCGGCGCAATGTGCGCGGTGACCGCGCTGTACCTGCGCCGCGGCATGCAGGAAACCGAGTCGTTCGCGGCGGCACGTCGGTGTGGGAAACGGCGCGGCAGCCTACGGGTGCTGCTGCAACACCCGCGTGAAGTGTTGACGGTGATCGGCCTGACCATGGGCGGTACGCTGTCGTTCTACACCTTCACCACCTATCCGCAGAAATTCCTGGTCAACACCGGCGGCTTCAGCAAGGCCGATGCGACGCTGATCTCGGCCGCGTCGCTGCTGGTGTTCCTGCCGCTGCAGCCGCTGGTGGGCGCGCTGTCCGACCGCATCGGGCGCCGCCCGATCCTGATCGCCTTCGGCGTGTTGGGCACGCTGTCGTCCTACACCATCCTCACCGGCATCGCCGACGCGACCAGCGTCTGGACGGCGTTCGCCTGGGTGATGACGGGACTGGTCATCGTGACCGGCTACACCTCGATCAACGCCGTTGTGAAGGCCGAACTGTTTCCGGCGCACATCCGCGCGCTCGGTGTCGGCCTGCCACATGCTTTGACCGTATCGGTGTTCGGAGGCACGGCTGAGTATCTGGCGCTGTGGTTCAAGACAATCGGCCATGAGCCGTACTTCTACTGGTACGTAACTGCCTGCGTCGGCGTGTCGCTCGCGGTGTACGTGTCCATGCGCGACACTCGCGATCATTCGCACATCGATCGCGATCGCGACAACGACCACGACATCGACCGCCCCGATGCCGGACAGATCGAACCCATCACTGGAATGACAGGCGCATGAGCACGATGCCCCATGTCGTCATCGTCGGCGGCGGCTTCGGCGGCCTGTGGGCGACGCGCGCGCTGGCCGGCGACGACGTGCGCATCACGCTGATCGACCGCCGCAACCATCACCTGTTCCAGCCCCTGCTCTACCAGGTCGCCACCGCCGGTCTGTCATCTCCCGACATCGCCGCGCCGCTGCGCCACATCCTGCGCCGGCAGCGCAATGTCGAAGTGCGCCTGGGCGAAGTAACCGGCATCGATGCGCCGTCGCACACAGTCACGCTCGCCGATGGCGGCGTGCTCGACTACGACTACCTGCTGCTGGCGAGCGGCGCGACCCATGCCTACTTCGGCCATGACGAATGGAGCGGCGATGCGCCGGGACTGAAAACGCTGGACGATGCGCTGGCGATTCGGCGCCGGCTGCTGCTCGCCTTCGAGCGCGCGGAAGCCTGCGACGATCCGGACGAACGCGCGGCGTGGCTAAGCTTCGCCATCGTCGGCGGCGGTCCGACTGGCGTGGAGTTGGCGGGCACGCTCGCGGAGATCGCGCGCCACACGCTCAAGCACGAGTTCCGCCGTATCGATCCTTCGCAGGCGCGAGTGCGGCTGGTCGAAGCCGGGCCGCGCGTGCTCGCGTCGTTTCCCGAATCGCTGTCGAACAAGGCGCGCGAGCAACTGGAGCGGCTCGGCGTCGAGGTCGTCACCGGCGCGCCGGTCAGCGCGATCGACGCTCACGGCTATGCCCTCGGCGACACGTTCGTGCCGGCACGCACCGTGCTGTGGGCGGCGGGCGTGGCCGCATCGGGCCTGGGTTCGCTGCTCGACACGCAGCGCGACCGTGCAGGTCGCGTGCTGGTCGCGCCCGACCTGAGCGTGCCGGGACATTCCCAGATCTTCGTCGCCGGCGACCTGGCCAGCGTGCAGCAGGGCGGCAAGCCGGTGCCGGGCGTGGCGCCGGCCGCCAAGCAGATGGGCTCGCACGTGGCCCGCGCGATCCGCGCACGCATCGCCGGGCAGGTGGCGCCGGCGTTCCGTTATCGCGACTTCGGCAACCTCGCCACGATCGGCCGCATGGCCGCAGTGGTCGACCTGCACGGCCTCAAGCTGTCGG
>DATDBD010000155.1:0-7308 GCA_036525015.1 Lysobacter sp. | reverse complement strand
CGGCGGTGGCATCTTCGGTCAGTTCAGCACGGTGGCGGCCGACAACGACTGGCGCGACTACGTGTTCGTGCACGAGTTCGGCCACCACTTCGCCGCCCTGGCCGATGAGTACTACACCTCGCCGGTCTCCTATGCCGCCGCGGACACGCCGCGAGTCGAACCGTGGGAGCCCAACGTCACCGCGCTGCTCGATCCTCACCACCTGAAGTGGCGGGATCGCATGGTCGCGTCGACGCCGGTGCCGACGCCGTGGCCGAAAGCGGCGTTCGAAGCCCACGAGCGCGAGATCCAGGCGCGCCGCAAGCAACTGCGCGAGCAGCGCAGGCCGGAATCGGAGATGAGCGCGCTGTTCCGCGAGGAGCAGGCGTACACCGACAAGTTGTTCGCCGACGTGCCCAATCGTGATGCGGTCGGTGCATTTCAAGGCGCCAACTATTCGGCGACCGGGTACTACCGAGCACAGCTGCAATGCATGATGTTCACCCGCGCCGACGCCTTCTGCGACGTCTGCGCGCACGCGATCGACCAGATCATCGATCTGTACAGCACCGCACCGTGACTGGGGTGCGGCGCGATCGCGCGTACCCACGAGCACCGCCGCCGCTGGCGATGATGGCGCGGCTCGCCGGTCGCGCAACGGGTGAACCCGACCTCTTTTCACGCCGTTCCACGTTCGCCAAGTCCATCCACCCACCCCGGTAAGATCGCGGCGATCAGTTCGACTTGAGGCCCTCGACACATGGCCGACGTCTTCGTTTCCTATGCGCGCAGCGACAGGCCGCGTGTCGCGCCGTTGGTCGCCGCGATCGAGGCGCGGGGCTGGTCGGTCTGGTGGGACCCGGAGATCGCGACCGGCCAGGATTTCGACCGACAGATCGCCACGGAGCTCAACGTCGCCAAGGCCGTGCTGGTGGTGTGGACCCCGAAGTCGGTGGAGTCGCGCTGGGTGCGCGGCGAGGCGCGTGAGGCGGCCGAGCGCGGCATCCTCGTCCCGGTGCGCTTCGAGCAGGCGAGCCTGCCCATCGACGTGCGCTCCTTCCATACCACCGACCTGGATGATGCGTCGCAGGATCCCGGCAGCCCCCAGGTGCAGCAGGTAATGCGCGCGCTGGAGACAATGATCGCCGACGCGCACGCGCAGTCGCCGGTGCCGGCCAGCGCGCCGCCGCAACCTGTGGGCGAGTCCACGCGGGTCGCGATCTGCGTCCTGCCATTCACCAATATGAGCGGCGATCCGGAACAGGAATATTTCAGCGACGGCATCAGCGAGGACATCATCACCGACCTGAGCAAGGTCTCGGCATTGGCGGTGACCGCGCGCAACAGCGCCTTCATGTTCAAGGGCAAGTCCGTCGACGTGCCCAGGGTCGCGCGCGAACTCCACGTCAGCCACGTGCTGGAAGGCAGCGTGCGCAAGGCCGGCGGCCGCGTGCGCATCACCGCGCAGCTGGTCGACGGCGCGAGTAACGACCACGTCTGGGCCGAGCGCTACGACCGCGATCTGAGCGACATCTTCGCCCTGCAGGACGAGATCTCGCAGGCGATCGTCAAGGCGCTGAAACTCAAGCTCCTGCCTGAAGAGAAGCAGGCCATCGAGCAGCGCGGCACAGACAACGTCGAGGCCTACGACCTCTACCTCATGGCGCGGCAACTCTACGTCGGCGCCCATGAAGGCGATGCCTCGCGAGCGGAATCCATCGTCCGCCTGGCGCGCCGAGCCACAGAGCTCGACCCGGGTTATGCGCGCGCCTGGGCGCTCCTGGCCCTTGGCCAGGTGGTCCTGCGCTATGTCCACGGGGGCGCCTTCGACGATGGCATGGCCGCCGCCGAACGGGCGCTCGCGTTGGACTCCGGGCTGGCCGAGGCCCACGCCATCAAGGCCAGGATCTGCGCCGAAGCCGGGCGTGACGACGTGGCCTCCACCGAGATCGAGATCGCTTTGCGACTCGACCCGGAATCGTACGAAGCCAATCGCACGGCCGCTTTCCTCGATTACCGGCATCACCGTTGGGCGGATGCCATCGGCCACTACGAGAAGGCGATGAGCCTCATGGACACGGATGTGCACTCGGGCACGATGCTGGCGTCCATCTATGGCGCCATCGGTGATGAGCACGGGGCCGTGCGCATCGCGCGAATGACCCTGGTGCGGGCGGAGCAGGCGCTGGCACAGGATCCGAACAATCACGCGGTCATGGCGTTCGAAGCGGTGGCGCTGGCGACTGTCGGCGAGTCCGAGCGTGCCAGGAAATGCATGGCACACGCCATCGCGATGGACCCCGACAACGTCAAGACGCGCTACAACTTCGCCTGTTGCCTGATCGGCCCGCTCAACGAAACAGAGGCTGCGCTCGAAATGCTCGCACCACTGTTCGCGCGAATCTCGGTGGGCCTGCTCAACCACGTCAAGGTCGATCCGGACCTGGAGCCGCTGCGGGACGACCCGCGCTTCAAGGCAATGATCGCCGCCGCGCAGGCGCGCCTCGCGACAGGCGATGGCGACAGCTTCATGCCGGGTCCTGCGTAGTCAGCCGAGCAGTGCGCATTAAGCGTATTGTCGAAAGCGCCTTTCGCAAGCTTGCCTGCACGACCTGCCAGAACGTGCCATCGGGCTCGACGGCTCCAATCGTCGACCCCAAGGCTTCAGGCCTCGACCTGTGAACCTGACCCTTCTGCAGGCCATTTCACGTTGGCCAAAGCACATACGCGCGCCCCAGTTAGCCGCAAGCGACGCGGTTCCATCGCGACAATTCGGCTTGAGGTCCAACCAGCATGGCCGACGTCTTCGTTTCCTACGCCCGCAGCGACAAGCCGCGCGTCGCGCCGTTGGTCGCCGCGATCGAGGCGCGTGGCTGGTCGGTCTGGTGGGACCCGGAGATTGCGACCGGCCAGGACTTCGATCGCCAGATCGCCACGGAGCTCAAGGTGGCCAAGGCCGTGCTGGTGGTGTGGACCCCGAAGTCGGTCGAGTCGCGCTGGGTGCGTGGCGAGGCGCGGGAAGCGGCTGAACGCGGCATCCTTGTCCCGGTGCGCTTCGAGCAGGCGAGCCTGCCCATCGACGTGCGCACTTTCCATACCACCGACCTCGACGGTTCGGCGCACGATGCGAGCGGTCCGAGGGTGCAGGAGGTGCTGCGTGCGCTCGAGGCCATGATCGCCGGCAGTGCCACCGCGCCGGCGCCGGTCACGTCGGGACACGTGACGTCGAGCCAGGCAAGTTCGGCCCCGGCTTCGCATGCGAGCGGACCCGCGCGTGTCTCGATCTGCGTCCTGCCCTTCGTAAACATGAGCGGCGACGCGGAGCAGGAGTACTTCAGCGACGGCATCACCGAAGACATCATCACCGACCTGAGCAAGGTCTCGGCGCTGGCGGTGACCTCGCGCAACAGCGCTTTCCTGTTCAAGGGCCAGTCCGTCGATGTGCCGAAGGTCGCGCGCGAGCTCCATGTCAGCCACGTCCTGGAAGGTAGCGTTCGCAAGTCCGGCGGCCGCGTTCGGATCACCGCCCAGCTGGTGGACGGCGCGAGCAACGATCACGTCTGGGCCGAGCGCTACGACCGCGACCTGAGCGATATCTTCGCGCTGCAGGATGAAATCTCCGAAGCGATTGTCAAGGCACTGAAGCTGAAACTGCTGCCCGACGAAAAGAAGGCCATCGAGCAGCGCGGCACGGTCAATGTCGAGGCATACAGCCTCTACCTGATGGCGCGGCAGCTCTACGTCACTGGCAACGAAGGTGACACACGGCGCGCCGAAGCGATCATTCGCTTGTGTGCCCGCGCCACCGAAATCGACCCCGCCTATGCGCGTGCCTGGGCGTTGATGGCCTTTGCGCAAGTGACCTTGCGCTATGTCCTTGGAAAGGGAGGCGATGACGGCCTGGCGTCGGTCGAGCGGGCGCTCGCACTGGACGCCAATCTGGCCGAGGCCCATGCCATCAAGGCCAGAGTCCTGGCGGACACCGGCCGTGATGATGAAGCGGCGACCGAAATCGGTATCGCCCTGGATCTGGACCCTGAGTCGTACGAGGTCAACCGCTGGGCCGGGTATCTGAGTTACCGGAATAACCAGCTCGAGGACGCCACACGCTACTTCGAGAAATCGACGACGCTCATGGAGTCCGATCTCAATTCGGCTGCCCTGTTGATCAGCTCTTACAGCGCCGTTGGAAACGCCCAGGGGACGTTGCGTGCGGCGCGACTCACGCTGGCGCGCTCCGAGAAAGCACTGGTGCAGGATCCGAACAACGGAACGGTGATCGGTTACAGCGGCTATGCGCTTGCGGCCCTGGGCGAAGCCGAACGCGCCAAGGAACGGATGAACCGCGCGATGCTGGTGGATCCAGACAACTGGAACATGCGCTACAACTTCAGCTGCGTGCTCATCATCCATCTGAAAGAGATAGACGCCGCCCTCGATCTGCTTGGCCCGCTATTCGAGAAGGTGACGACTGGCGTCCTGAACTACGCCAAGGGCGATCCTGATTTCGCTGCCGTTCGCGACCATCCGCGCTTCCAGGCCATGATCGCCGCCGCCGAAGCGCGGCTCGCCGCGGAGCATGACGCCGCCCCGGCGAAGGCATAGCCGCGAGCCCGTCAGCGCCGAACTGCGAAGGTTCGCTGGTCGCAGCGAACCATGCATTCACCGCATCACTTCGCGGCCTATCTTCGCGACGAATTCATCCAGGTCGGCGGCATCGGTGTTGGCAAGGATGATCACCGTCGTGTCGTTGTCGAGGAATCGATAGAGCTGCGCCTGCGCGCCCATGATCCGCCCAGGCCGCTTGGCGACGCGATAGCGCCGGCCGTTGGCCTTCGTTTCGTACACCCACAAACCCAGGCCGTAGTCGTCCAGTCCTGGCTTCAGCATCAGCGCCTGCGATTCGGCAGTCAGCAGATTTCCACCGAATAGGGCATTGGCGAACACCAGCAGGTCTCCCGGGGTGGAATACATCGCGCCGGCGGCGTACCAGTTCTCCGGGTAGGCCGGCAGGTCAGGCGTCAGCTTTCCGCCGTCGTCGCGACGGAAATACGTGTCGGCCAGGCGCGGCACGATGACATCCTGGCGCAGCAGCCCGCTGTCGTGCATCTGCAGCGGGCCCAGGATCCGTTGATGCAGGATCTGTTGGAGACTGAGGCCGGACACGCGCTCGATGATCTTGCCAAGGACGACGTAGTCCGCGTTGTTGTATTCGAACGTCGATCCGGGCTTGCTCACCAGCGAGCCGCTGGCATAGCGGGACAGCAACTCGTCGCTGCTGTGTGGAAGCTGGTACACCGGCAACCCTTCGCGGATGGCCGATTGGGCGTCCTTGACCTGGTCGTAGCTTGGCAAGCCCGAGGTATGGTTGAGCAACTGGCGTACGGTGACCTTGTCGCCTGCATCGCCCGCGTAATCGGGCAGATACCGGGTAATGGTCTGGTCGAGGTCGACCTTGCCCTCATCGCGCAGTTGCAGGATCAACGTGCTGGTGAACAGCTTGGTGATCGAGGCGATCTTGTAGCGCGTCTGTCCGTCGTTGGGCTGGTCGAACGCAATGTTCGCCAAGCCGAAGCCATGGGCGTAGATCACCTTGCCGCCCTGCTGGACCAGCACGGAGCCGCTGAAGTCGTGCTCGCGCGCATAGGACGCGATGAATTCGTCCGGCGGCGCGGCCACGGCCTGGGTAGTCGCGGATGCAAGCCACAGTGCGGCAGCCCACAGGAGTCGGCTCATGGTGTCCTCGCTAGGTGATCCGGGATGGCCAGTGGCATTCGTCTTTGGATACGGCTCGGGCGATCGCGGTTGCACTGAGCCGGCAACAGCGGCCTTCACCGGGGCCTAATCGGCGACGAGTAGTGTTGGAACCGTCCCGCCAGCGGGATGTTCCCTCCCTGATAAACCTCTTTTTGCCTGGGCAGGCGATCCCCAAGTCGTTGCAGCAACGATCGCCGCCCGCGCTTCACGCAGGTGGCCGTCGCCCGCGTCCTCCCCCCCATCATCAGGAATATCCATGAGCAAGCTCACCGGCAAAGTGGCCCTCGTCACCGGCGCATCCAAAGGCATGGGCGCCGCCATCGCTGCGGCACTGGCCGCCGAAGGCGCGTCCGTCGTCGTCAACTACGCCTCCAGCAAGGAAGGCGCCGAGGCAGTGGTCGCGCGCATCAAGCAGGCCGGCGGCACTGCGGTCGCGGTGCGCGGCGATGTGTCCCAGCAGGCGGACGCGAAGGCGCTCGTCGACGCAGCGGTCCAGCAGTTCGGCCGTCTCGATATTCTCGTCAACAATTCCGGCGTCTATGGCTTTGCGCCGCTGGAAGAGATCACCGAAGCGGACTTCCATCGTCACTTCAACATCAACGTACTCGGCTTGCTGTTGACCACGCAGGCGGCCTTGCCGCACCTGGGCGAAGGCGCCAGCGTCATCAACATCAGTTCGCTGGTCACCCGCATCACGCCGCCGCACAGCGCGGTCTACACCGGCACCAAGGGCGCGGTCGATGCGATCACCGGCGTGCTGTCGCGCGAACTCGGCCCGCGCAAGATACGTGTCAACGCGATCAATCCCGGCATGGTCGAAACCGAAGGCACGCACACCGCCGGATTCCACGGCACCGACGTCGAGGCGGGCACGATCGCGCAGACGCCGCTGGGCCGGATTGGCCAGCCGCAGGACATCGCCTCGATCGCGGTGTTCCTGGCCTCGGACGATTCGAACTGGATGACCGGAGAGCAACTGCTGGCTTCTGGCGGGCTGCGCTGAGGCCTTACTGTCGTAAATCCGCGGGGCGGAAGTTACTCCGTCCCCGCGGACTTGCTTCACCGCCCGCTGGCCTGCAATGCAGCTGCCGGCGGAATAGTGGAAATCTTTTCCCGCAGATACGCGTACCACTGTTCCTGTATTCGTTCGACCGGACCGATGGTGGCCTCGAAATCCTCCAACGAGCCGCCCTCTGCAATCAGCTTCCGATAGCGAGCGGCGTACTGCCCGTCGTTGTAGTGGAACAGGAAGTGCGACAGGCTCCAGAACTGGATGTAATAGAGATTGACGTGCTGGCCGATATCCGGCCCGGTGCCGGATACCAGTTCGCGCAGTGAAATGATCCGACGCTTGGCGATGTCGTCTTCGAGGTCGCCACTCAGCGCCAGGCTCGTCAACCACCAGATGGGGTAGGTGTTGGTGTCTATCGGTCCCGGCAGGAGTTGGCCGTGTTCGATCCGGCTCGCTCCGAAGTAGCTCGCCAGGCCCTCGTCTATCCATTGCGTCCGCTTGAACCTGGCCACTTCACGGTTCAGCTGGTGCGTCGCCTCGTGGACCATCCAGTGGTACGG
>DATDBD010000154.1:0-12838 GCA_036525015.1 Lysobacter sp. | reverse complement strand
GCGCGGTAGCGCGAGCAGTGCAGGCTTTCGATGGTGATGCCCTGGCGGTCGAAGAAATCGGCCAGCTGGAACAGGATCCCCGGCTTGTCGGCGGCGACCACTTCGACTATGTACGGCAGCAGGTTGGACTGCACCTGTTTGGCGCCGGTGCGGTACCAGACCAGCTTGAGGCCCTCCTCGCGCTCCAGGCGCGTCAGCATGGCTTCGAGCTTGGCGACCGAATCCCACGAGCCCACCGCCAGCGCGGTCACCGAGACGTCGCGGCCGACCGTGGACAGGCGGGCGTCGACCAGATTGCAGCCCGAATCGGTGATCCGGCGCGTCACCGACAGCAGCGGCGACTCCGGATGCGTCGTGTAGGCGTTGATCAGGAGGTGGTTTTCGTTCGGCGACGGCCGGGCAGCGGGATCGGTCAAGGCGGCGCCTGCTTGGGGGAGCGTCGAGCTCAGATACTGAATGGCGGCCCGCCGGGCGGGACGCAGTTGCCGGGCAGCATACTTGCCCGCGCTTTCAGGCCGCAAGTAACATCCCCGCGTCGTCCCACGCACGAACGGACGCCAGCCGCGTTACGCGATGGTGCTAGTGTTGTGCGGCTCGAGCGGACTCCCACGGAACCATCACCTTGCAACTTTTCGGCAGCATCACCGCGCTGGCGACGCCGTTCAACGCGGCCGGCGACATCGATTTCGACGCCTGGCACCGGCTGCTGGCGCAGCAGTTGGAAGGCGGAACCCATGCGGTCGTCGTGGCCGGTTCCACCGGCGAGGCGGCCGCGCTTACCGACGCCGAGTACGATGCCCTGCTGAAAAGCGCGGTCGATTACGTCGCGGCGCACGCCGGTGAGCGGCGCGTCCCGGTCATCGCCGGTACCGGCCTGTCCAATACCGCCAAGACCATCGCGCTGACCCGCCGCGCCGCCAAGCTCGGTGCGCAAGCCGCTCTGGTGGTGACCCCGCCTTACGTCCGGCCGACCCAGGCCGGCCTGATCGCCCACTACCGCGCCATCGCCGACGACGGCGCGTTGCCGGTCGTGCTGTACAACGTACCCGGCCGTACCGGCTGCGACCTGCTGCCGGAGACCGTTGCCGAGCTTGCCCCGCACCCGAACATCATCGCGATCAAGGAAGCGCGCAGCGAACCCGAGCGCATGGATGCCCTGCTGGCGCTGAAGAGCGACGCCTTCGCCATCCTCAGCGGCGACGACCCGACTGCCTGCCGCGCCATGCTGGCCGGCGCCGACGGCGTCATCTCGGTGGCCTCCAACGTGTTGCCGCGTTCGTTCCGCCGCCTCGTCGACCTGGCGCGGTCCGGCCAGCGCGCCCAGGCCGAGGCCTGGGACTCGCGCATGCAGGCGGCCTGCGATTTCATGGGCGTGGAGCCCAATCCGATTCCCGTCAAGGCGATACTCGCGCGCCAGGGCATCGGCCACGGCCTGCGCCTGCCGCTTTTGTCCTTGTCCACCGCCCACTCCCAAACCGCTGCGACGGTCGATGCCGACGTCCGCGCCCTCGAACTCGAAAGCCGCGATACGCTCGCGGCCTGAACCAGCAGGAGATGTCCATGCGTTCCACCGCTTTCTTGTCCCGTGCCGGTACCGGTCTGTTGCTGGTCGGCCTGGTCGCCACCTCCGGCTGCAGCTGGTTCCACAAGACCAACGACCTGTACGCGCAGGCCCCCGAGGCGCGTCCGCTGGAGGTGCCGCCGGACCTCGACCAGCCTAACGTGGCCAATGCCGTGAACATTCCGGTTCCGGCAGCGTCGTCGGGCGCCCAGGCCAGCGCCGTGGGCTTCACCACCACCGGCACGCGCGACGATGTCTATGCGAAGGTCGGCGAAGCGCTCGGCGCGGTGGAAGGGGTGAACATCGCCAGTCGCGCCGAGGCATTGGGCGTCTATGACGTCAACTACGAGGGCAGCAACTTCCTGGTGCGCGTGGTCGGTGGCGCTGAAGGCGTCTATGTGTCCGCGGTCGATCCGCGCGGCATGCCCGCCAGCGGCGATGCGCCGCGCAAGCTGATCGACTCGCTGCGCACGGTTTTCACCGGCCAGTAAGGGCGGTTCCGTCGCAAACGAAAACGGGCGCCAGCGGCGCCCGTTTTTCTTTGGCGGCCGCGAAGGCCGGTGTTGCCCGCCCTCCGGCTCAGCGCTCCAGTTGGTCGAGCTTGCCGGCCTTGCCTTCCCAGTCCTTGGCATCGGGCAGCGGGTCTTTGCGCGTGGTGATGACCGGCCAGGCCTTGGACAGTTCGGCATTGAGGGCCACGAATGCTTCCTGGCCGGCCGGCACGTCGTCCTCGGGATAGATCGCGTTGATCGGGCATTCCGGCTCGCACAGCGTGCAATCGATGCACTCGTCCGGATCGATCACCAGGAAATTCGGGCCCTCGTGGAAACAGTCGACCGGGCACACCTCCACGCAATCGGTGTACTTGCACTTGATGCAGTTCTCGGTGACGACGAAGGGCATGGCGATATTCCGTGGGGGCAGCCCGCTGCGGGCAACGGTTAAGTGTAGCGATTTGCGGCAGCCGGCCCCAAGTCGCCGACCGGCACCGGCTGTGGCGGCAGGGGCGTCCGCCACAAAACACAAGGCCCGCACCGTTGCGCGGGGGCATCCGCCAGAAAGCAGAAGGCCCGCGCATCGCTGCGCGGGGGGCCTCCGTCAGAAAGCAGAAGGCCCGCGCATCGCTGCGCGGGCCTTCGGAATTGGTACTCCCAACGGGATTCGAACCCGTGTTACTGCCTTGAGAGGGCGGTGTCCTAGGCCTCTAGACGATGGGAGCATTTGGAGCGGTGAACCCCGCGCTGGGCTCTCAACGCAACGCGGCTTGCTAGTATATGGGCCGCTGTTGCCTCCGGCAATGGCTTTCACGATTCCACGGAAGGCGGCGAACGCCGGCTCGATGCGACCCAATATCCCAAACCTCCAATTGCAGATCATCCCGCGCGACCAGCACATCGTCTCGCGCAAGGAGATCAGCCCCAACGCCCTGCGCGTGCTCTATCGACTGCGCGAGGGCGGCTTTGCCGCGTACCTGGTGGGTGGCGCAGTGCGCGACCTGCTGATCGGCGGCCACCCCAAGGATTTCGACGTCGCCACCGACGCGACGCCGGAACAGGTCAAGGGCCTGTTCCGAAACTGCCGCCTGATCGGCCGCCGTTTCCGCCTCGCGCACGTGGTCTACGGCCGCGAGATCATCGAAGTCGCGACATTCCGTGCGAACAGCGACGACGGCAGCGGCGACCGCGAGCTGCATGAAGGCGGGCGCGTGTTGCGCGACAACGTCTACGGCAACATCGAGGAAGACGCGGTCCGTCGCGACTTCACTGCCAATGCGCTGTATTACGCGATCGAGGATTTCTCGGTGCGCGATTACCTCGGCGGCTTCGAAGATGTGCGCAACCGCCTGATGCGCCTGATCGGCGATCCCGAAACGCGTTATCGCGAGGACCCGGTGCGCATGCTGCGCGCGGTGCGGCTTGCGGCCAAGCTCGACTTCGAGATCGAGCCGGCGACCGCTGCGCCGATCCCGCATCTGGCGCCGCTGCTGTCCGAAGCCGCGCCGGCCCGGTTGTTCGAGGAATGCCTGAAGCTGTTCCTGTCCGGGCATGCCGTCGCCAGCTTCCTCGGCCTGGAGCGCCATGGCCTGTTGTCGGCGTTGTTACCGGAAACGGCCGCGGCACTGAAGTCCAACCGCAGCGGCGCATTGCGGCGCATGGTGCTGGAAGGGCTGAAGGGCACCGATGCCCGCGTCGCCAACGACGAGCCGGTGTCTCCTGCGTTCCTGTTCGCATTGCTGTTGTGGCCGGCGTACTGCCGCGCGTTGATGGAACTGCAGGCCCACGGCGTGCACGAGGCCGAAGCGCAGCGTCGTGCCGCCGACCGCGTCACCGTGCACCAGCTCAACATGATCGCGCTGCCGCGCCGTTTCTCGCTGCCGATGCAGGAGATCTGGCTGCTGCAATCGCGCTTCTCGCAGCGCCAGCGCAAGCGCGTGTTCCGCCTGCTGGCGCATCCGCGCTTCCGGGCGGCGTTCGACTTCCTGGTGCTGCGCATGTCCGCATCGGACGAACATGCCGACGACGTCGCGTTCTGGCGCGAGGTGCAGGACAAGCCGGGCGACGAGCTCGCCGCGCAACTGGACGCCCATGTGGCCCACGAGGATGCCGCGCAGGCGCCCCGCAAGCGCCGGCGCCGGCGGCGGGGACCTCCGGCCAACGGCGAATGAATCCCGTCGATGCGTTCGTAGGCCTGGGCAGCAACCTCGGCGAAAGCGTCGCCACGCTGCGCGCGTCGTTGGCCGCGCTCGATGCGGTCGCCGACACCCGGGTGTTGCGGGCCTCGCATTTCTATCGGACGCCGGCCTGGGGCGTCACCGAGCAGCCTGACTTCCTCAACGCCGTGGCGATGCTGCGCACGAGTCTGCCGCCGACCCGGTTGCTTGCCGCGATGCTCGACATCGAGCGCGCGGCCGGCCGCGATCGTCGCGCCGATGGCAGCGACCGCTGGGGGCCGCGCACGCTCGACCTCGATCTGCTGCTGTACGGCGAGCAGATCGTCGATGAGCCCGGGCTGCGCGTGCCGCATCCGCACCTGCATGAGCGCGCCTTCGCGCTGGTGCCGCTGGTCGAGATCGCCGCCGATGTCGTCATTCCCGGCATCGGTTCGGCCCGCGATGCCCTGGCCAGGATGGAAACGGCGGACATACAGGCGTTAACGTATACCGATCCCCCGGCAGACGCCTGAGCCTGCGCACGCAGATCGGCCAGCCCTTCCAGGTCAGTCCAGCCCATGTACAGCGGAACCCCCAACGACAAGCCCTGGACGGTACCGGCGCTGGCCGATGCCAAACGCGACGGGCGCAAACTGGTGATGTTGACCTGCTACGACTCGGGCTTTGCGCGGACCATGGACGCCGCCGGCGTTGACCTGGTCCTGGTCGGCGACTCGCTGGGCATGGTCGTGCAGGGGCACGACAGCACGTTGCCGGTGAGCACGGCCGATGTCGCCTACCACACCGCCTGCGTCGCACGCGGCCTGGGCAAGGCGCTGCTGATCGCCGACCTGCCGTTCCAGGCCGACGCCACGCCCGAGCGCGCGCTGGATGCCTCCACGCGACTGCTCCAGGCGGGCGCGGCGATGGTCAAGCTGGAAGGGGCGGGCCACAAGCTGGAGGTGATCCGCTTCCTGGTCGAGCGGGAGATACCGGTTTGCGCGCATCTGGGTCTGACTCCGCAGTCGGTGCTGCGCCTGGGCGGTTACAAGGTGCAGGGACGCGACGAGGCCGCGGCAGCGCGCCTGCGTGAAGATGCGCGGGCGGTGGCCGGGGCCGGCGCCAGTCTGCTGGTGCTCGAATGCGTGCCCACGCCGGTCGCTGCGGCGATCACGGCCGACCTGTCCATCCCTACCATCGGCATCGGCGCAGGCCCGCAATGCGACGGCCAGGTGCTGGTGCTGCACGATCTGCTGGGCGTGAACTCCGGCCATCGCCGTCCGCGCTTCGTCAAGGATTTCCTCGCCGAAGGCGGGTCGATCGCCGGTGCCGTGCAGGCTTATGCGCAGGCAGTGCGCGATGGCAGCTTCCCCGACGCCGACCATTCCTACGCCTGATCGACGGCAGTCTCTAGCGAGTCTCGTTGCAATGATCGAAACCATTTCCGAACTGGCCGCGCTGCGCGCGCGCGTCTCGCAGTGGCATCGCGAAGGCCTGCGCGTGGGCTTCGTGCCGACCATGGGCAACCTGCACGAGGGCCACTTCTCGCTGGTGAGTCTGGCGCGCCGGCATGCCGACCGCGTGGTGGCGAGCGTGTTCGTCAATCCGACGCAGTTCGGCCCGAACGAGGACTTTGCGCGCTATCCGCGTACACCCGAGGCCGATGCCAACGGGCTGGGGGCCGCCGGCTGCGACGTGATGTGGCTGCCGTCTGTGGAGACGATGTATCCCTATGGCGTCGAGGCGACCGTGCGCGTGCAGGTGCCGGCGGTAAGCGAAACGCTGGAAGGCGCCCACCGCCCCGGACACTTCGATGGCGTGGCGACGGTGGTGTCGCGGCTGTTCAACCAGGTGCAGCCGGACGTGGCCGTGTTCGGTCGCAAGGATTACCAGCAGCTTGCGGTGATCCGCTACATGGTCCGTGACCTGGCGTTCCCGGTCGAGTTGATCGGCGCCGAGATCGTCCGAGAGGCCAACGGCCTGGCGATGAGCTCACGCAATCAGTACCTGTCCCCACAGGAGCGCGAACAGGCCGCCGCCATCCACCGCTGCCTGCAGGCGATGCGCGAGTCGGTTCAGGCCGGCAAGGCGCGGGAGGCCGTGGAGGCGCAGGCGCGAGAGACCCTCGTTGCCGCGGGTTTCGAGCCTGACTACGCCGTGGTCCGTCTGCCGGACCTGACCGAGCCCGGGGCCGGCGAGGGCGGGGCGCAGGTCGCGCTGATCGCCGCCCGGCTGGGCCGCACCCGGCTGATCGACAACCTCGAATTCGTGGTCTGAACCGTTCCACAGCCGTCGCCAATGGCCGGTCCGGGGTGATGTTGCAGTGCGCCATGCGCTGCTAGACTTTCCACTTCGAACGCCCGCACTCCGCGGGCGGAGCCACCCCCCATGCAACTGAACGTCCTCAAGGCCAAGATCCATCGCGCTACCGTGACCCATGCCGAACTGCACTACGAAGGTTCGTGTGCGATCGACGGCCGTCTGCTCGACATCTCCGGTATCCGCGAGTACGAGCAGATCCATATCTACAACGTCAACAACGGCCATCGCTTCGTCACCTATGCGATCCGTGGCGAGGAAGGCAGTGGCGTGATCTCGGTCAACGGCGCCGCCGCGCACTGCGCGCAGCCGGGCGACCTGGTCATCATCTGCGCCTACGGCGTCTGCGACGAGGCCGAGGCGGCCAAGTACAAGCCCACCTTGGTCTACGTCGACCGGCACAACGCGCTGACGCACACCAACCGTTCGATGCCGGCACAGGCAGCCTGACCGGTCTATGGATGCCGATGCCCGTCTGAGCCATCTTCGCGCCCAGGCCGGGCGCGTCGTCCGCAACCCGCTGCAGAAGCTGATCGCCGACGATCCGGCCCGCCCGCAGGATTTCTCCCTGCGCGTCGGCCCGATCTACGCCAACTTCGCGCGCCAACACTACGACCGCGAGGCACTTGCCGCGCTGTTCGCCACGGCGGAGCAGGCCGGCGCACGTGCCAGGCTACAGGCGCAGTTCGACGGCCAGAAGATCAACCTCACCGAGGACCGCGCGGTCCTGCATACCGCGCTGCGCAGCGACCTGTCGTCTGCGCCGGCGGCGCGCGATGCGCACGCGCAGGCGCTGCAGGCGCGAGCCCGAATGCGCGAACTGATCGATGCGCTGACGGCGAGTGAAATCACCGACATCGTCAGCGTCGGCATCGGCGGTTCCGATCTGGGGCCGCGGCTGGCGGTCGATGCGCTGAGCGGTCCTTCCCCGGGTCGTTTCCGCGTGCATTTCCTTTCCAATGTCGACGGCCACGCCGCGCAGCGCGTGCTCGCCGGGCTCGACCCGCGCCGTACCGCCGCAGTGCTGATCTCCAAGACCTTCGGCACCCAGGAAACGCTGCTCAACGGCACGATCCTGCGCGACTGGCTGGGCGGTACCGAGCGCTTGTACGCAGTGTCGGCCAACACGCAGCGTGCCGCCGAGACTTTCGCCATTCCCGCCGACCGCATCCTGCCGATGTGGGATTGGGTGGGCGGGCGCTATTCGTTGTGGTCGGCGGTCGGTTTCCCGATCGCACTTGCCATCGGCATGGATGCGTTCGAGCAGATGCTGGCCGGTGCCGCCGCCATGGACGAGCACGTGCTGCACACGCCGCTCGAACGCAACCTCGCAGCCTGGCATGCGCTGACCGCCGTGTGGAACCGCAACGGACTCGGCTACGCCACGCAGGCCGTGCACGCTTATGACGAGCGGTTGAAGCTGCTGTCGAATTACCTGCAGCAACTGGTGATGGAAAGCCTGGGCAAGTCGGTGCGTACCGATGGTTCGCCGGTGGGTGTCGAGACCGTGCCGGTGTGGTGGGGCGGGGCGGGCACCGACACGCAGCACAGCTTCTTCCAGGCGCTGCACCAGGGCACGTCCATCGTGCCGTCGGACTTCATCGGCGTGGTGCGCTGCGATGCGCCGTTTGCCGAAAACCACAGGGCGCTGCAGGCCAACCTGCTGGCGCAGACCGAAGCATTCGCCAATGGCCAGGCCAGCGACGATCCGCATCGCGCCTATGCCGGCGGCCGTCCGAGCACGACGATCCTGCTCGATGCGCTGACGCCGTATTCGTTCGGCGCCTTGCTCGCCCTGTACGAGCACAGTGTGTTCCTGCAGTCGGTGGTGTGGGGCATCAATGCCTTCGACCAGTTCGGTGTGGAACTGGGCAAGCAGGTCGCCAGCCGCTTGCTGCCAGCATTGGCCGGCGAGGCACAGGCCGACGATCCGGTGACGCGCGAGTTGCTGCAACAGTTGCGGTAGGCAGGCGCAGAGCGGGCTTGAGCCCACCGCCTTTTACTCATGCGGCGTCGTGCCGCCGCAGGGCCCACTCGATGTGCTCGCGTACCATCGGGCTGGCCGAATCGCGACGAGCGCGCAGTGCATCGATGACCTCGGGCGTGCCGGGCGCATTGCCCAAAGCGACCGCAATGTTGCGCAACCAGCGCTCGTGGCCGCTACGGCGGATCGCCGTGCCTTCGGTGCGCCGGAGGAATTCTTCCTCATCCCACGCGAACAACTCCGTCAGCGTTGCCTTGTCAAGATTGTTCCGTGCGCGAAAATCCGGCTCGTCGGTGCGCTTGGCGAATTTGTTCCAGGGGCAGATCAGCTGGCAGTCGTCGCAACCGAAGATACGGTTGCCGATCGGCTCGCGCAGGTCCTCGGGAATCGCGCCTTCATGTTCAATCGTCAGATAGGCGATGCAGCGACGCGCATCGAGCCGGTAGGGCGCGGTGATCGCCTGGGTCGGGCAGATGTCGATGCAGCGACGGCAGGTGCCGCAATGCTCGCTGGCCGGCTTGTCGACAGGCAGCGGCAGGTCGACGTAGATCTCGCCGAGAAAGAAGAACGAGCCGCCGTCCTTGTCGATCAGGCAGGTGTGCTTGCCGATCCAGCCCAGACCGGCATTGCGTGCCAACGCACGTTCCAGCACCGGCGCAGAGTCGACGAACACGCGATGTCCGAACGGGCCCACCACCTCGGCGATGCGATCGGCGAGGCGTTGCAGGCGCTGGCGCATCAGCTTGTGATAGTCGCGACCCAGCGCGTAGCGGGCGACATAGGCGCGCTCGCCGTCCTCGAGCGTCGCCCAGGCTTCGTCGCTGTCGCGTCCGTAATCCAGACCCACCGAGATCACGCGGACCGTGCCGGGGTGCAGTTCCTCGGGGCGCGCGCGCATTTCTCCGTGCCGGGCCATCCAGTCCATCGAGCCGTACAAACCCTGCGCCAGCCAGTCGCGCAGATGGGCTTCGTCCGGGGCCAGGTCGATGCCGGTGATGCCGCAGCGCTGGAAGCCGAACTCCTGCGCGAGCGCGCGGATGCGGTCGGCCAGTGCGACGTAGTCGGGCGTCGTGGCGGGCAAGGATTGGGACGGGGCGGTCGGGGCGGGTTTCACGATATGGCAAGTATAGAATCGCGCGATGCCCCATGATGCCGAGCCTTTCGCCTCCACCCTGTATGACGCAGCCGCATTGCACGAAGTCGAGGCGCGGGCGGCAGCGGCGCTGGGCGATGCCTTCGAACTGATGCGGCGGGCCGGACAGGCCGCCTGGCGCGAATTGCTGCGGCAATGGCCGCAGGCGCAGCGCATCGTCGTGGTCTGTGGACCGGGCAACAACGGCGGCGACGGTTACGTGCTGGCCCGCCACGCTCATGAATCGGGGAGGCAGGTTCGCGTCGTGCGATTGCCCGGTCATGCGCCCCAAGGCGAGCTGGCGCGGCGCGCGGAGCACGAATATGCCACCAGCGGCGGCGCGGTCTCCTCGTTCGAGCAAGAGTTTCCGCCGGCCGATGTGGTGGTCGACGCGCTGTTCGGGATCGGCTTGTCGCGTCCGCCCAACGACCCGACGGCGGCGCTCATCGAAGCGATGAATGCGCAGGCGGCGCCGATATTCGCGCTCGATGTGCCCAGCGGCGTCGATGCCGATCGCGGCGCTTCGTACCAACCGGCGGTCCTGGCGACGCGCACCATCGAGTTCATGGCGTGCAAGGCCGGATTGCGCACGGGTGCGGCCCTGGATCATGCCGGCGCGACTTGCCTCGCCACGCTGGACTTGCCGGCGTCGACCTTCGACGGCTGCCGTGCGTCGGCGCTGCGACTGTCGGCGATGGACCTGTCGCGCTGGCTGCCGCCGCGTCGACGCGACAGCCACAAGGGCAGCAACGGCCGCGTGCTCTGCATCGGCGGAGAACACGGCAGCGGCGGTGCGATCATGCTTTGCGCGCAAGCCGCCCTGCGCACTGGTGCCGGGCTGGTCGAAGTCGCCACACGCGAACGCCATGTTGCTCCACTGCTCTCGCGATTGCCCGAAGCGATGGTGCATGAAGTCGAAGACGGCGCTTCGTTGCAGGCTGCGCTCGATCGCGCCAATGCGATCGCACTGGGGCCCGGGCTCGGACAGCAGGCATGGGGCCGGGCGCTGTACGAGCGTGCCATCGCAAGCGCCAAGCCTTTGCTGCTGGATGCCGATGCTTTGAACCTGCTGGCCGCGCATCCGTTCGCTTTGCCGGCCGATGCGGTCATCACTCCGCATCCGGGCGAAGCGGCGCGCCTGCTGGGCATCAGCACGGCGCAGGTGCAGCAGGACCGTTTTTCGGCGGCGAAGGCGCTGTGCGATCGGTATGCGTGTGTCGTTGTGCTTAAAGGCGCCGGCAGTATCGTGGCCGCTGCGCACGAAACGCCGCGCGTGATTGCGGCGGGTAATCCGGGCATGGCGGTGGGAGGAATGGGCGACGTGCTCAGTGGCGTCATCACCGCATTGCGGGCGCAAGGCGCGGATGCATTCGAAGCTGCGAGTTGCGGCGCGTTGCTGCATGCGTGCGCAGGCGATGCAGCCGCGCACGAAGGCGGCGAGCGCGGGCTTCTGCCCAGCGATCTGATGCCGTGGCTACGCCATTACGCGAACCCGGAGCATGTGCAATGAAGGCGCTTTTGTTGGCCGATGCGGATGCGACGGATGCATTGGGCGCGGCGCTCGCGCGCACGCGTCCACCGCGCGCGGTCGTGCACCTGCATGGTGATCTCGGCGCCGGCAAGTCGACGCTCGCGCGTGCGTTGCTGCGTGCGCTGGGCGTGCGTGGTGCGATACGCAGCCCGACCTACACGCTGGTGGAGCGTTATCCGCTCAATGACGGCGGCGAAGCCTGGCACCTGGATCTGTACCGGATCGCCGATGCGGGTGAATTGGAATTCCTCGGCCTGGATGGCGACGAACCGACTCTGTGGCTGGTCGAGTGGCCCGAGCGGGGCGCCGGAGCGCTGCCCAAGCCGGACCTGGTCGTCGACCTGTCCATCGAGGGGGCGGGGCGACGGGCAGGGCTGATTCCCGGCACTCCCGCCGGGGAGGCGTGGGTAACCGCTGTCACCGCCGGCCATGGGGTTGCAGGCCATTCCTGAACGTTCCCGCAGGAAAGGGCGGCAGGTACCGGATTTGTAAAGAAAAAATACTTGCAATCCTTGGGCGCTGGTGCTTGACTACGGCTCATGCGCGTTAAGGCCGCCACCGTCCAGAAAGTTCTGCTCGGCTCAGCCCTGGTGGCTGCGCTGGCGTGGAATCTGGCTCAGGCTTCCGAAATCAACGGCTTGGCGCTGAGCAACGGTGCCACCGGGACCCGCGCCGAGATCGCGTTGGACCAGGAAGCCGAGTTCAAGGTGATCAGCCTGCAAGGTCCGGATCGGCTGGTCGTCGATCTGCCGACTTCGCGTCTGGCTTCGAACGTCCGCCTGCCGGCGCCGACCGGACTGATCAAGGCGGTGCGCACCGGGCAGCCGAGCCCGGGCACAACCCGCATCGTGTTCGACCTGGCGCAGCCGGTCGCCGTGCTCAAGCCGCATCTCGAACCCGGCGCTACCGGCCCGCGGCTGGTGCTGGAGTGGCCCGGCGATGGCGCTGAAGTCGCCAGCGCGCCGGTCCGCCTGGCTTCGACGCCCGCACCGCAGGATCCGGCATCGACACCGGCAGCCGCGAGCCCGGCGAACCCGGACGCAGATGCGGCGGCCTCCGCTGCGGCCACCAGCCGGCTCATTTCCGAAATCGCCGCGCGCACCATGGGTTCGCCGTCCACCGTGCCTGCGAACGGACCGGCGCCTGCCGGCAACGTGGCACCGTCGTCGGGCACCACGACACCTTCGTCGACGACTGCCACAACGACCGCGGCCGGCAACGCACCCGTCAAGGTCGCGGGGCCGTCGTCGATTCCGGCGCCGCCGGCGATGTCCGCGACCGCGCCTGCGACCACCATCGCCACCGGCATACCGACCCGGATCGCCACCGGCCAGCCCGCTACGCCGCCATCGGCGATGCCGTCCGGCAACCCGGGCGTACCGGGCGCCATCGGCGGGTCGACCCAGCCCGCGTCGCCCGCCGGCGCGGTCAAGACCATCAAGGACGTGCGCGGCAGTGGCATGCGCCCCCTGGTGATCGCCATCGATGCCGGCCATGGCGGCCAGGACTCAGGCGCCGTGGGCCCGAACGGCAACAAGGAAAAGGACGTGACCTTGGCGATCGCGCGCGAATTAGCGCGACAGGTCAATGCCACGCCGGGCCTGAAGGCCTACCTGACCCGCGACAGCGACTTCTACATCCCCTTGAACAACCGCGCCAAG
>DATDBD010000153.1:0-2719 GCA_036525015.1 Lysobacter sp. | reverse complement strand
CTACCAGATCGGCGAACCGCAGATCGGCAGCATGCTGCGCGAACTGGGCGTGGGCTTCGAGTTCACGGTGATCCCGATCCTGCGCAAGGACTCGCTGCACATCAGCGCCGACGACCGCGAACTGATCCGCGCCACCATCGCCGCCCAGCCGGCGCGGCAGGTGCTGGTCACCCACGGCACCGACACGATGGTGGAAACCGCCAAGGTGCTGGCCAGCCTGACCGACAAGACCATCGTGCTGACCGGCGCGCTGAGCCCGGCGCGCTTTCGCGGATCGGACGCCGAATTCAACATCGGCTGCGCGGTCGGCGCGGTGCAGGCGCTGCCGCCGGGCGTGTACATCGCCATGAACGGCCGCATCTGGGACCCGTCCAAGGTGCGCAAGAACGTCGCCGCCAACCGCTTCGAACCCGCCGGCTGACCGCCGTGGCGGCGCCGAACTCCGCGGCGTATCGCGACGAAACCATCGCGCCGAGGGCGGCCGCGGCGAAGGGATGCGGCAATCCCGCACAAGCAGGCACTCGGGCTTCGGAAAGAGATGAAAAAAAACCCCGGCGCGAGGCCGGGGTCGAGAGAGAGTCATCCGCCTTTCGGCGTCGACACGATCAGAACGTGACGCTCCAGCTATTGATGTAGCCGGTATCGCCCGCCGCGTTGTCGTTGACGCGCAGCTTCCACGTGCCGTTCAGCGCTTCGGTGGAGAGGTTCAGCGTCACCGTCTTGATCACGTTGTCGGTGCCGCTGCCGGTGCGGTTGTGGATGTTGTAGAGGCTGCCATCCGGCGCGACCAGATCCACCTTCAGGTCGCCCTGGTAGGTGTGCACGATGTTGACCGACACCGATGCGTTGCTCGGCGCGTTGCCGCTGCGTCCGGACACCGTGATCGGGCTGTCGACCGTGGCGTTGTCGCTGATCGTGTAGTCGGCGGTGTTGCTGTAGGTCTGCGTGCCACCACCACCGGTGCTGTAGTCGCCGACCAGGCTGACGCCCGAGAACGCGGCGTAGGCCTTCAGGTTGATGTAGTACGTACCGGCCTGCGGAGCGGCGATGGTGCAGGTCTCCGCATTGCCCGACAGGTACGGACGGCAGTCGTACACGGTGTCGCTCGGCTCGCTGCCGAACTTGACGTACATGTCCGAATCGCCGGTGCCGCCGGAGGTGGTGAAGGTCAGGTTGGTCGCGCCGGCAGGCACCACCATCGTGTACTTCACATAGGCGCCGGTCGCCGCCGACAGGTTGGTTGCGGCCACGCCCTTGGTCAGCGTGCCGCCCGGCGGCGGCGTGGTGCCGTTGGTGGCATCGACCACCGCCTTGGCATTGAGGATGCCCGGTCCGATCGGCTGCGACGGCGTCGACGGGAACGCGGTGACGTTGCCCTTGATCAATGCCTCGACCTGCGCCGGCGTCTTGGGCGTGGTTGCCACCGACTGGATCAGCGCGACGACGCCGGCCACGTGCGGGGTCGCCATCGAGGTGCCGTTGTAGGACACGTAGGTCTCGGCGCCCGGCGTGGTGGTGCCGGCGTTCATCGTGGACAGGATGTTCGAGCCCGGCGCGGCGATGTCGATCAGCGCACCGTAGTTGGAGAAGCTCGAACGCGCGCCGGTGCTGGTAATCGAGGCCACCGCGATGACGTTGTTGCAGTTAGCCGGCGAGGCGTTGGACACGTTGACATTGTCGTTACCGGCGGCAATGACCATCGTGGTGCCGCGGCCGACCGCACCGTTGATCGCGTTCTGCGTCGTAGTACCGCAGGCGCCGCTGCCGCCGAGGCTGAGGTTGATGACCTCGGCCGGGTTGGCGTTGGCCGGCACGCCGCTGACGGTACCGCCGGATGCCCAGATGATCGCGTCGGCGATGTCGGAGTCGTAGCCGCCGCAGGTGCCGAGCACGCGCACCGGGACGATCCTGGCGCCATGCGCGACGCCCGCTACGCCCTTGGCGTTGTTGGTCACCGCCGCGATGGTGCCGGCGACGTGGGTGCCGTGCCAGCTGGAGTTCTGCGCCGCGTGCGTACCACCGCACTGGTTGGCAGCGACCCAGTCGCCCGGATCGCTGGCATCGCTGTCGCGGCCGTTGCCGTCGTTCGACACCGCCGTGTCGATGATGAAGTCGTAGCCCGGCAGGATGTTGGCGTTGAGGTCGCTGTGGTTGGTGATGCCGGTGTCGAGCACCGCGACCACGGCGCCGCTGCCGTTGGTGACGTCCCAGGCCTGGTCGGCGCGGATGCCGTAGGTGCCGGAGTAGCCCCACTGTTGGCTGTAGCTGGTGTCGTTGGGGGTCAGCAGCGGCTTGTTGAGTTTGTCGACCTCGACGTACTCGACGTTGGCGTCGGCCGCGATCTGGCGCATCAGCGTTTCGGCTTCGGCGCGATCGAGCTTGCGATCGGCGCGGACCACGTCGGCACCGGTGGCGATGCGACGCACATGGTTCACGCCCAGCTTCTTGCCTGCGCCGGCGGAGACGGCCGCGGCACTCAGGGAACGCTGCATCGTGGTGGAGCTGGCTTGCTCGGCGCTGCCGTCACGGTATTTCACGATGAAGCGGTCGTACTTTTCGGTGGACTGCAGTCCGCTGAGGTCGACGCGACCGGCGGCGAATGCCGGTGCAGCGAACAGCGAGGACGAGAGGACGAGCGACGTAGCAACAGCCAGAGCGTTGGCCCGCAGGCCACGCGATTGGAACTGAGACATCTGGTTAACCCCCGAAACAGTGAAAA
>DATDBD010000152.1:0-5895 GCA_036525015.1 Lysobacter sp. | reverse complement strand
GGCAATCCACTGCCGAGCCTGCTGCTGGTGACGCCGAAGGGCGACGAGGCATTGCTGGCCGACTCGCTCAGGAACATTCCCGAAATCGACGTCCTCCAGCACGACGCCGGCTGGCGCAAGCGCCTGGATGGCTGGCTGCGCTTCGGCATACGGCTGGCGCTGGTGCTGGCGGCACTGCTCGGCCTGGGCGCCTTGCTCGTGGTTGGCAATACCGTGCGTTTGGACGTCCAGGCGCGGCGCGAGGAAATCGGCGTGCTGCAGCTGCTCGGCGCCAGCGACGGCTTCATCCGCCGGCCATTCCTTTATCTGGGCGCCTGCTACGGGCTGGTCGCCGGCGCGCTGGCGCTGGCGCTGCTGACGGCGGCCGATCTCGCGCTGCGCGCTCCGCTGGCAGAACTGGCCGGCAGCTACGGCAGCGGCTTCGCCCTGCAGGGCTTCGACCCGATTCAATCGCTGGCGATCGTGTCAGGCGCCGGCCTCGTGGGCTGGCTGGGCGCCGGCCTGGTGACCGGCCACTACCTGCGCCAGACCCGGCCGACGACGACCTAGCATGACTTCCCAGGACCTTCGTCACCTCGAAAACGCCGCCCCCCGCATCATGGTCGTGGACGGCTCCAAGCTGGTGCGCAAGCTGATCGGCGACGTACTCGCGCGTGAGGTCGCCGATGCGGTGATCGTGCCGTGCGGCAGCATCACCGAGGCGCGCGCTGCGCTGGCCAACGGCGCCGTCGACCTGGTGACCACTTCGCTGGTGTTACCTGACGGAGACGGCATCGGCCTGGCGCACGCGGTTCGCGAAGCGGCCGGCCAGGCCTACGTGCCGGTGATCGTCGTCTCCGGCGACGCGCAATCGCACCTGGAGTCGCGCCGTTTCACCGAGGACGTCACCGACTACTTCGACAAGGCGCTGGGCCACCAGGCGCTGGCCGCTTTCATCCGCGGCTACGTGCAGCCGCAGCCGATTCCCGGCGCGCGCGTGCTTTATGTCGAGGACAGCAAGGTCGTCGCGCTGGCCACCAAGCGCATGCTCGAACGCCATGGCCTGCAGGTGCTGCATTTCAACGGCGTCGAAGAGGCGCTCGAGTACCTGGAAGTGCACCGCGGTCAGGAAGACGCCGGCACCGACCTGGTGCTGACCGACGTGTACCTGAAGGGTAAATTGGACGGCAACGATCTGCTGGCGCGCCTGCGCAACGACTTCGGCTACGGCAAGCGCCGCCTGCCCGTGCTGGTGATGACCGGCGATGCCAACGCCGACAACCAGAGCGCGCTACTGCGCGCCGGCGCCAACGACCTGGTGCTCAAGCCGATCGAAGAAAGGCTGCTGGTGACCAAGGCGCTGTTCCAGCTGCGCCTGTCGCGGATGCCGGAACAGCGCACGCTCGACGCATGAACCTGGCTTCTCCATCCGACGGCGCCGCCGCGAACGATGCCGGCGAGCGCATCCGACTCGAACCGTCGTGGAAGGCCCGCGTCGGCGACTATCTGACGCAACCGGGCATGCAGGTCCTGTCGGCCTTCCTGCGCGATCGACGCGCGGCGGGGGCGCGGATCTATCCGCCCGGACCGCAGATCTTCTCGTCCTTCGACGCCACTCCGTTCGATGCCGTGAAAGTGGTGATCCTCGGCCAGGATCCCTACCACGGTCCCGGCCAGGCGCACGGGCTGTGTTTCTCGGTGCAGCCGGGCGTGACGGTGCCGCCGTCGCTGGACAACATCTTCAAGGAGATCCAGCGCGATCTCGGCATCGCCCGTCCCGATCACGGCTGCCTGTTGCCGTGGGCACGCCAGGGCGTGCTGTTGCTCAATGCCGTACTGACCGTCGAGGAAGGCCGTGCCGGCGCGCACCAGGGCAAGGGCTGGGAGGGCTTCACCGACCACGTCGTCGACACGCTGAACCGGGAGCGTGAAGGTCTGGTGTTCCTGCTGTGGGGCGCCTATGCCCAAGCCAAGGGCAAGGTGATCGATCCGCGCAGGCACAAAGTGCTCAAGGCGCCGCATCCTTCGCCGTTGTCAGCCCATCGCGGGTTCCTGGGCTGCGGTCATTTCTCCGCGGCCAACGATTACCTGAGCAAACGTGGCCGAGGGCCCATCGACTGGTCATTGCCGCCCCGGGCCGAGCTCGTCGAAGTGTAGGCAGCGGGCGGTGACATAAGCCCGATTGCGAATGGGCGGCGGCGGGCCCGCCGGACCTCCTTTTGGCCGAGGGCGATTCGCGCGCCGATCCCGGCCAGGCCGCGCAAATCGCTCCACGGCGTTTGCCTGTGTACCCCCAAGGTCCTTGGTGCGAATCTGAATGAACGGCACTTCCACAGCGTCGCGCCTCCATTACATGGACGCGATGCGCAGCGTGCTGATGCTGCTGGGCGTGGTGCTGCACTCGGCCCGTCCATATGACTCAGGTACCTGGCAGGTCAAGGACGCGGCCCGGCTGGGCTTGCTGGACGGCCTGGTGAACGTCATTCATCTGTTCCGCATGCCGGCGTTCTTCGTGGTGGCCGGATTTTTCGCGATGTACCTGCTGCTACGGCAGCCGACGTCAGCATTCCTGCGGGAACGGCTACGTCGCGTGCTGGTCCCGCTGCTGGCGACGCTGCTGACGTTCAACCTGGTCCAGGTCTGGCTTGTCGCCGGGACGGGGGGCGGAGCCGGTTTCATCCAGGGCGCTCTGCTGCCGTCATGGGCCAGTGGCCGATGGGTCTCCCACCTGTGGTTCCTGGTCGTGCTCGCGGTCTATTTCACGCTGGTGGCGGTGTCGGCGCCGCTGCTGCGCCGGCTGGCCGACTCAACAGCCCGGGCTTGCGGATGGACGGACAGGCGCTGGGCGCTGGCGCTGATCCTGGGCGCGGTCGTGGTGATCCCGGTCGCGGTCGCGGTCCTGGCCAAATTGACATGGCCAGCATTGAATACGTTGTTGCTGGGCACGGTCAGCCTCGACGATCTGCTGAAGTACCTGCCGTTCTTCGCTGTCGGCATGATCCTGTGCGTGGCCCCCGGCCTGGTCGACCGGTTCGCGAGGCGAGACCTGCTCGTTCTGGGGCTTGCCCTTTGCGGGCTGGCGGGCGTGTACCTGACCGAGGGCCGTCAGCACGTGGCCTACCGGGCCATCAACATTGTCTCCTGGGCCCTGCTGACCTGGATGGTCGTACGGGTGGTGTTCTCGTTGTTCCGCGACTGGGCCAACCGCCCATCGCCCACGTTCGCCTACCTGTCCTACGCGAGCTATTCGATCTATCTGTTTCACCATCTGGTGGTGATCGCCACGGCCACCGCCTTGCTGCCGTTGCCGCTGGGCGGCGGGGCCAAGTTCCTGATCGTGCTGGCGACCGCCTCGATAGTGCCACTGACGATCCACCACTTCCTGATCCGCCGTTACGACGTGCTGGGCTACCTGTTCAATGGTCGCGTCGTGCCGCGACCGGAGAGCATCCCTGCACCCCCTGGCGCGCCCGTGCAGCCAGAGGAGCCCAAAAGCGAGCCCGCCGTTTGGCCGACCGGCAGCACCCAGGGATCCCCGGGCATGCCACCGGGACCAGCCAGTCCCCCGATAGGCGACGATCCGTCTTGAGTAGCGCCACCGTTCCACCGAATGGCGACGGGTGCCTCGGAAGTCGCATTGGCGGGGGTTGGACTGAATCGATGTTCAGGTTCTTCCCATTCCCTTGACCCATATCTAACGCTGGCTTTGGCAGGCTTCGCGGCTCGTCGCGGGCTGCCGAGCGTCACGGGCGTTGTTCCAGCAGTGAAACACTGCGGAACTTCCCGGGCCTTTAGCAGTCATAGACCCCGACTGCTAAGATGCCTTACATGACCCAGACTCCCTCCACCGCCCTCATCGCCAACAACTTGCCGGTGCCCGCTTTCACGGGATTGGCCGCGCTCGGCTCGCTGGATGCCTACGTCAACGCGGTGCACCGCATTCCGGTGCTGTCCGCCGAGAACGAGCAGGCGCTGGCCCGTCGCTTCCGGGATGGGGAAGACCTCGACGCAGCCCGCGAACTGGTGCACTCGCACCTGCGCTTCGTCGTGCACGTGGCCCGCGGCTACAACGGCTACGGCCTGCAGATGGGCGACCTGATCCAGGAAGGCAACATCGGCCTGATGAAGGCGGTGAAGCGTTTCGACCCCGAGCAGGGCGTGCGCCTGGTGAGCTTCGCGGTGCATTGGATCCGCGCCGAGATGCACGAGTTCATCCTCAAGAACTGGCGCATCGTGAAGGTCGCCACGACCAAGGCCCAGCGCAAGCTGTTCTTCAACCTGCGCAAGTCCAAGACACGCCTGGGCTGGATGAACGCCGAGGAAGTGCGCCTGGTCGCCCAGGACCTCAACGTCTCCGAGCGCGAAGTGCTGGAGATGGAGTCGCGCCTGTCCGGCCGCGACATCGGCTTCGATGCTCCCGCCGACGAGGACGACGAGCACGCCCCGCCGTCGCCGGCCGCGTACCTGCGCACCGACAGCGAGGATCCCTCGCAGGCCTACGAGCGTGCGGACGAGGAGGACAGCAAGCTCGGCCTGTTGCGCGAGGGGCTGGCTGGTCTGGACCAGCGTTCGCGCGACATCGTCAAGCGCCGCTGGCTGGATGCCGACAGCAAGATCACGTTGCAGGAGTTGGCCGACGAATACGGCGTCAGCGCCGAGCGCATCCGCCAGATCGAAGCCAATGCGCTGAAGAAGATGCGCGCGCTTTTCGCGGCCTGATCGGCGACACGTGACGAAAAAACGGCCCCGATCGGGGCCGTTTTTCTTTGCACGGGAGTGGCCGCGCTGCGAGTAGCGCTACGGAAGAATCGTATTGTTCACGGACTTCGCGCACCACTCGAAGCCCGGCGTAGTCAGGCCGATGGCGATGTTTCGCGTGCACAGCGCCGCGCTGGTGAGGTTGCCGTAGTTGTTCCCGGTGCGCGACATCATGACGTTCCCTACCCTATGACCTGCGCCGTCGTCCCATCCGAATTGATGGCGGCCGCGAAACCACCTTCGTTCGGCTGCAGGTCCACGATCTCGTTGTTGTTGATCAGGATGGACTCCGTCATGTCTGCGCGGATGCCCCAGATCGTCGCGTTGCCGTACGCCCCAGCCACCACGTTGTTGGTGATGGAATTGCCCCACGACGGAACACCTGGTTCGAAGGCAGTGACAGTAATGTTGCGGCTGTAGTCGTACCAGGTGTTGTGGGTGTTGATGACGCTGTTCCCGGCGATCTTGGAATCGCTTCCCCACAACACGATGCCATCCAGCTGCGCCTTGAGGATGTCGTTGCCGATGATCTGGATGCGCTCGCTGCGGAGACCGAAGAGGATCCCTGTGGCGAAATTGACAATCTTGCACGAGCGCACCGTGACGTCCTGGACCGGATCGTTGCCGGTATAGATCGCGAAGGCGTCGTTAGTGGCTCGCTCCCGGGTAAGGCTCCTTCCCCGGCAATCCAACGTTGCGTTGCTGGAAGCGATCTCGATCGCGGCGTTCTCGCTGGTGGCGATGTTTTGTTTCAGGCAGTAGTAGCTGGCTGCGAGATCTTGTAGGGAACCGACGAGACCAAGGTGGTGCAAGGTGTGCTCGCGTCCTGTGCGAGCGACGGCAGCGGCGCCATCAACAGCGCGAGCGATGCCGCAACGATATTCAGATGCATGCTTTCTCCATCCCCAATTGGTTTTCCATGGCCGCGTGGCGGCCTCCCCGTGACCGTTGCGGTCACGCCGCGACGCTAGCACACGGGCGCGAGGGCCTTCATGCTCGAGGTCAGCGCTTCAACGCTTGTCGGACCCCAGGATGATCCGCGCGTGGCGCTGGTAGCTCCAGTACGCCCAGGCCCAGTTGATCAGCACGAGCAGCCGGTTGCGGAAACCGATCAGGAAGAACACGTGCGCGGCCAGCCAGAACCACCACGCGAGCAGG
>DATDBD010000151.1:0-10441 GCA_036525015.1 Lysobacter sp. | reverse complement strand
CGCCTGCGCCTGCTGACCGCTTTGCGCGACGGCGCGCAGGGCGCGAACGTGCTGAACCAGCGCATCGAGGAGGCGCTGGCCGGAACGCAGCGCGATCCGTATTTCCACGGCCGCCTGTTGCTGATCACCGAGAACAGCTACCGCCACGGCCTGTTCAACGGCGATATCGGCGTGTGCCAGCACGATGCCACGGGCGTTCCTGTGGCCTGGTTCGCCGGCGGCGAAACCGGTTTGCGCGGCTTCCATCCCGCCTCGTTGCCCGCGCACGCCGGCGCGTTCGCCATGACCGTGCACAAGGCGCAGGGGTCGGAGTTCGACACGGTGTGGCTGCTGCTGCCACGTCAGGATGCGCGCACGCTGTCGCGCGAACTGCTCTATACCGCCATCACACGGGCACGCAGCCAGTTGCACGTGTGCGCAGGCGAGGAGGTGCTGCGCGCGGCATTGGTGCGGCATGCGGAGCGCGTGTCGGGGCTCGCCTGGCGGCTGCGAGACTAGCCGATCGATATTGCCGCCATCGTGGGCGACTCGCTTTTGCGTAGCCGGGCTGCCGACTGGCGCGTCATCCTCGCGAACGTGCCGCGCGCCGCGGTGGATAACGCCACCACGCCAGGACGACGAGCAGGCCGAACGCGGTATAGGCGACGGCGAATACCCACTCGGGTGCCGTGAAGAACATCAGGCGCTGCAACCAGTACGCCACGAAGCTCTGGTCGTGCGACGCCTCGCCGGCCTGCTCGCGCAGCCACACCTCCAGCGTAGTCAGAGGGCACACCATGCCGAACCACGACTGCGCCACGACCACGCCGATCGCGACCAGGTGCGCCATGCGGAACCACAGGGCATTCACCCACGGCCATGCCGCCAGGCGGTTTCCGACGAAGACCGCGACCAGTCCGCCGATCACGAACAGCACCACGCCGAAGTGCACGGCCAGCACCACGTCGGCGAGCAACGGGTAGGGCCATGCGGCGGACATCGCGGTGGGCATCGCAGTGCCTGGGTTCTGCGCTGTGGCCTGCGATACGGTCGCGATAACGTCCGCATCGCCTTAAACCTCGCCGGCGACATATGCCGGCGAGGAACGAAGCGCCGGCTTACACCAGCGCCGGATCGTCGCCGTCGACGGTTTCTTCGACGACCGGCTCGACCGCCTTCTTCGCCTTGGCCTTAGCGAGCGGCTGCTTGGAGACTTTGGTCAGTTGGGCCTTGACCGCCTCGGCCGATGCACGGCCGGCGGCCTCGTAGCGGGCGCGCACGTTCGGGCACAGCACCTGCATGTAGTCGGCGTCGAAGTTCAGGCGTTCGACCAGGAAGTCGACGAACGCGCGCACTTTCGGCGATTGCACGCGACCGCGCGGGAACACCGCGTTGAACTCGTACTCCGGGCCGATCCAGCCAGCCAGCACGCGCTGCACGTAACCCTGTTCGGCGTAGGCCTTCACGGTGACGTCGGCGGCCATCATCAGGCCTTCGCCGCACAGTAGCGCGCCGCTGAGCGGGGCCGGGTCGTTGGCGACCAGCACCGGATCGACACGGTAGTCGACGCTGCGCGTGCCGTCGCTGAGCGGCCAGTAATATTGCCCATTGCGACGGTATTTCGGCATCGCCAGCGTGCGGTGGTGTTGCAGGTCGTCCGGATGCACCGGCTCGCCGTGGCGCGCGATGTAGTTGGGGCTGGCGTAGACCTGCGTGCGGAACGTGGCGAGCTTGCGCGCGATCAGGTTGGAATCGGGCAGGTTGCCCACGCGCAGGGCGACGTCGAGCTCCTTGTCGATGATGTCCAGCGGCTCGTTGGTCAGCACCATGTCCACGCGCACCTCGGGGTGGCGCGCATGGAACTCGCCCAGCAGCGGCGCGATCCAGGTGATGCCGAGTGAATACGGCGCGGTGAAGCGCAGCCAGCCGCGCGGGCCGCCTTGCAACTGGCCGACCGCGCTTTCGGCTTCGTCGAGCTCGCGTGAGATGCGCTGGCAATGTTCGAAGTAGATGTTGCCGGCTTCGGTCAGGCCGAGCTTGCGCGTCGTGCGGTGCAGCAGCTGCGCGCCCAGGCGCGTCTCCAGCTCCTGCACCTTGCGGCTGACAGTGGTCTTGGGCAGGCGCAGGGCGCGTGCTGCGGAGATGAAACTGCCGTGCTCGACCACCTTGACGAAGATCAGGGTGTCGTTGAGATCGCGGGCCATGGTGGGGGACTCCTGGCAGGGAAAATGGCGGCGGGCGGTGCCGTCGGCGGCGGGACGATCCCACAGGGCGACCCAATGGGCCGTAGGGCGGGAAAGGGTCGGGCCATCGATTGGACCGGCTTCGGGACAATTAGTCCCTCAATTGCCGGCTAATCAAGTGCCGGTCGCGGGACTAATCTTTGCCGCAACCTCCCCCGGTCCCGCAGTCATGTTGACCCCCCGCCAAGCCCGCTTCGCCTTCCTTCCGCTGATGCTGATCGCCATGACGGCCCTGATCGGGCTGTCCGCGGTCGTGTTCCGGCAAGGCCTTGATGCCGGTCCCGCCGAAGCCTGGATGCTGGCCTGGGTGCTCGCCTTCGTCATCGCGCTGCCGACCGCCATGCTGGTGCTGCCGATCCTAAGCGGCATGCTCAAGCGCGTCACGCTCTCCGAGACCGTCCCGCACGCGGGAGTAAACATCCCGGGAGCGGGACAATGAAATCCCCGCTCGTCGTCCTCGGCGCGACCGGGAGTATCGGTCGCGGCGTCGTACAGGCCGCTGTGGATGCCGGTTGGCCGGTGATCGCGGTCGCCCGCGACCCGGCCGAGCTGAAGCGGCTGCAGGTGCTTCATGCCGACGCTCACCTGACCGTGCTGGCCGCATCGATCGCCAGCGACGAGGACGGCGTTCGCCTGGCCGCAGCCCTGCGCAAGCTCGGACGTCCGCTGGGCGGCGTGGTCGCCTGCATCTCCGGCACCGTGGAGCGCGGTCGCCTGCTCGATCACCCCGCGGTGTTCTTGCAGCGCAAGTTCGGCGAGGACGTGCTCCCGCATCTGGCCGCGGCGCGCAACCTGCTGCCGCTGCTGGCCGACGCCAACCGCGGCGGCGGATACGTGCTGATCGGCGGGCCGGGCAGCGAGCACCCGTGGGCCGGCTACGGCCATCGATCCATCGGTGCGGCCGCGTTGAACATGCTGGCCCGGGTGCTGCACGACGAAGCACGGGCACTGCCGGTGCGCGTGCAACTGCTGGCGATCGACAGCCCGGTCTGCACCGAAGACAACATCGGCCATGCCTGCCCGCAATGGCCGAGCGCGCTGGCCGTGGGGCAGCGTGCGCTGGCGTTGATTGCCCAGCCGCGCGGCAAGGCCGAGGCGGTGGTGCATTTCAACCCGGCCGATGGCGATGTCGAATTCGGACCGCTCGAATCGTCGCAATTCCAAGAGCCGCAAAGTCCGGACCCATCCAGTCCAGGCCAATCCAGCCCAAAAGCGGATAGCGACGCCGCACTGCTGCCATCACGCTGTCTGCAGGACGCGCGCAACCTTCTGAAAAACCTGCTGTCGCCCAATCCGATCTCCCCCAATCGCAACCAGGAACCCTCCTCCCCATGACTCCCCCTAAAGCAAAGGTCCGATCCGGAACAGGATTTCCCCTCCTCGCGCTGACCGCGGGGCTGCTGGCCGTGCTCGTCATGGCCGGTTGCTCGAGCCAGGCCGAGCCCAACGCCGCCCCGCCGCCGCCGGAAGTCAGCGTCGCCCAGGTACTCAACAAGTCCGTGAGTGAGTGGGACGAGTTCACCGGCCGCGTCAGCGCGGTCGAAACCGTCGACCTGCGCCCGCGCGTAAGTGGCTACGTCGAACGCGTCGCTTTCCAGGAAGGCCAGGAAGTGAAGAAGGGCGACCTGCTGTTCGTGATCGATCAGCGCCGCTATCAGGCGCAACTCGCCCAGGCCCAGGCCGAACTCGAGCGCGCACGCGCCGAATCGCGCCTGGCCCAGGCCCAGGACGAGCGTGCGCAGACGCTGGTCGAGGCCAAGGCGATCTCGCGCGAGGAGTTCGAGACCCGTCGCGCCGCCACCACGTCGGGCAACGCCGCCGTCCGGGCGGCCGAAGCCGCCGTCGCCAACGCCCAGCTCGACCAGCAGTTCACGCAGGTGCGAGCGCCGATCGACGGCCGCGCCGGTCGCGCGCTGGTCACCGAGGGCAACCTCGCCCAGGCCGACGCGACGCTACTGACCACGGTTGTCTCGCAGGATCCGGTGTACATCTACTTCGAAAGCGACGAGCAGAGCTTCCTGCGCTACCAGGAACTGGCCCGCAAGGGCGAGCGCGCCGAATCGAAGAACCCGGTCCGCGTCGGCCTGGCTAACGAGCAGGGCTATCCGCACGAAGGCATCGTCGACTTCGTCGACAACCAGGTCGATTCCAAGACCGGCACCATCCGCGCCCGCGCCGTGCTGCGCAACCCGGATCGCGTGTTCACGCCGGGCCTGTTCGCCCGCGTGCAGCTCGAAGGCAGCAGCCAGTTCAAGGCCATGCTGATCGACGACAAGGCCGTGCTCACCGACCAGGACCGCAAGTACGTCTACGTGCTGGGCCCGAAGAACGCCGCCACGCGCAAGGACGTCGTGCTCGGCCGCATGGTCGATGGCCTGCGCGTGGTCAGCTCGGGCCTTGCGCCGACCGACAAGGTGATCGTGCACGGCGTGCAGAAGGTGTTCTTCCCGGGCATGCCCGTCACGCCCAAGACGATCGCGATGGGCGCTCCGGCACCTGGGCCCCAGGTCGCCATGAAGTAACCGCCTCAGCTCCCTCCCTTTCGCGAAGCGAAGGGGAGGCCAGGGAGGGCTGCTTGTGCGCCTGTCGCGCGAACAAGCAACCCCATTCCGACCTCCCCCTGCGCTGCACGCAAGGGGAGGAGCCAAAAGCACCAAGCCCCTGCGCCTGATGGCGCAGGCATGGAGTCATGCGGCCGCGCGCCGTACGAGGAACCCCTCATGGATTTTTCAAAATTCTTCATCGACAGGCCGATCTTCGCCGCGGTGCTCTCGATCGTGATCTTCGCCGCCGGCCTGATCTCGATCCCGATGCTGCCGATCAGCGAATACCCGGAAGTCGTGCCGCCCTCGGTGGTGGTGACCGCCGTGTACCCCGGCGCCAATCCCAAGGTGATCGCCGAAACCGTGGCCACGCCACTGGAAGAGGCGATCAACGGCGTCGAGAACATGATGTACATCAAGTCGGTCGCCGGCTCCGATGGCGTGCTCGTCGTCACCGTGACCTTCCGACCCGGCACCGATGCCGACGATGCCGCGGTGCGCGTGCAGAACCGCGTCGCCCAGGCGCTGGCGCGCCTGCCTGAAGACGTGCGACGGCAGGGCGTGACCACGCAGAAGCAGTCGCCGACCTTCCTGATGGTCGTGCACCTGACCTCGCCCAACGGCAAGTACGACACGCTGTACCTGCGCAACTACGCGCGGCTGCACGTGAAAGACGCGCTGGCGCGCCTGCCCGGCGTCGGCGATGCGCAGATCTTCGGCGGTGGCGACTACGCCATGCGCGCCTGGCTCGACCCGGACAAGATCGCCTCTCGCGGCCTGACCGCCGGCGACGTGGTGCGGGCGATGCGCGAGCAGAACGTGCAGGTCTCGGCCGGCCAGCTCGGCGCCGAGCCCATGCCCAACAGCGACTTTTTGACCCTGATCAACGCCCAGGGCCGCCTGCGCACCGAGAAGGAGTTCGGTGACATCGTGCTGAAGAGCGGCGAAGACGGCGAGCTCGTGCGCCTGTCCGACGTCGCCCGCGTGGAACTGGGCGCCGGCGACTACACGCTGCGCTCGCAGCTCGACGGCAAGAACGCGGTCGGCATCGGTATCTTCCAGGCCCCCGGCGCCAACGCGCTGGAGATCCGCGATTCCGTGGTCGAGCAGATGGACGAGATGTCCAAGCGCTTCCCGGAAGGCATCAAGTACGAGTCGGTCTACGACACGACCATCTTCGTTCGCGATTCGATCAAGGCGGTGGTGACCACGCTGCTGGAAGCGGTGCTGCTGGTCGTGCTGGTGGTGATCCTGTTCCTGCAGACCTGGCGCGCCTCGATCATCCCGTTGATCGCCGTGCCCGTGTCCATCGTCGGCACTTTCGCGGCGCTGTACCTGCTCGGGTTCTCGATCAACACGCTGACCTTGTTCGGCCTGGTGCTGGCCATCGGGATAGTGGTAGACGACGCGATCGTGGTCGTGGAGAACGTCGAGCGCAACATCGAGGAAGGGCTGACGCCGCTGGAGGCGGCGCACCAGGCGATGAAGGAAGTGTCCGGCCCGATCGTCGCGATCGCGCTGGTGCTGTGCGCGGTGTTCGTGCCGATGGCGTTCCTGTCGGGCGTGACCGGTGCGTTCTACAAGCAGTTCGCGGTGACCATCGCCATCTCCACGGTAATTTCGGCGATCAACTCCCTGACGCTGTCGCCGGCGCTGGCCGCGCGCCTGCTCAAGGCCCATGGCGAGCCCAAGGATGCACCGTCGCGTCTGATCGACCGCCTGTTCGGCTGGCTGTTCCGTCCGTTCAACCGCTTCTTCAAGACCGGCTCCGAGAAGTACCAGGGCGCGGTGTCGCGCACGCTGGGCCGTCGTGGCGTGGTGTTCGCGGTCTATGCGGTGCTGCTGCTCGCCACCGGCGTGATGTTCAAGGCAGTGCCGGCGGGCTTCATCCCGACCCAGGACAAGATGTACCTGATCGCCGGCGTGAAGCTGCCCGAGGGCTCCTCGATCGCCCGTACCGACGCGCTGTTGAGCAAGGTCACCGAGATCGCGATGAACACCGAGGGCGTGGCGCATTCCATCGCCTTCCCGGGACTGAACGCGCTGCAGTTCACCAACACGCCCAACACCGGCGTGGCGTTCATCCCGCTCAAGCCGTTCAGTGAGCGCTCGCGCAGTGCCGAGGAGATCAACGCCGAGATCAACCAGAAGATCGCGGGCTTGCAGGAAGGCTTCACCTTCTCGTTCATGCCGCCTCCGATCCTTGGCCTGGGCAATGGCAACGGCTACCAGATGTTCATCGAGGACCGTGGCAACCTGGGCTACGGCGCGCTGCAGAACGCGGTGCAGTCGTTCCAGGGCGCGGTGGCGCAGACGCCGGGCATGGGCTTCCCGATCAGCAGCTACCAGGCCAACGTGCCGCAGCTCGACGCCGAGGTCGACCGCGTCAAGGCCAAGGCGCAGGGCGTGCCGCTGACGGAGTTGTTCGACACGCTGCAGACCTACCTGGGCTCGGCCTACGTCAACGACTTCAACCAGTTCGGCCGTACCTGGCAGGTGATCGCGCAGGCGGACGGTTCCTTCCGCGACAGCGTCGAGGACATCGCCAACCTGCGCACGCGCAACGACCGCGGCGAGATGGTGCCGATCGGCTCGATGGTGAAGATCCACCAGACCTACGGCCCCGACCCGGTGCTGCGCTACAACGGTTATCCGGCGGCCGACCTGGCCGGCGAAGCCGATCCGCGCATGCTCTCCTCGGCGCAGGCCATGGACACGCTGACGCAGATGGCGACCACGGTCCTGCCCAACGGCATGAACATCGAGTGGACCGACCTGAGTTACCAGCAGGCCACGCAGGGCAAGGCGGCACTGATCGTGTTCCCGCTGGCGGTGCTGCTGGCGTTCCTGGTGCTGGCCGCGCTGTACGAAAGCTGGACGCTGCCGCTGGCGGTGATCCTGATCGTGCCGATGACGCTGCTGTCCGCGCTGTTCGGCGTGTGGCTGACCGGTGGCGACAATAACGTGTTCGTGCAGGTCGGCCTGGTCGTGTTGATGGGCCTGGCGTGCAAGAACGCGATCCTGATCGTCGAGTTCGCCCGCGAGCTGGAAATGCAGGGCAAGAGCATCGTCGATGCCGCGTTGGAGGCCTGCCGCCTGCGTCTGCGTCCGATCGTGATGACCTCGATCGCCTTCATCGCCGGCACCGTGCCGCTGGTGATCGGTCATGGCGCCGGCGCCGAGGTGCGTTCGGTCACTGGCATCACCGTGTTCGCCGGCATGCTCGGCGTGACCCTGTTCGGCTTGTTCCTCACCCCGGTGTTCTACGTCGCCCTGCGCAAGCTGGTGCACAAGACGCCGAAGTGGGCGGGCGAGCACAGCTCCATGGAGAAGACCCATGCTTGAAACACGCTGGTTTAATGCTGCGCGCCCGCATGCGATGACGCTGCTGAAGGTCTCGCTGCTCACTGCCGCGTTGGCGGCCTGCACCGTCGGTCCGGACTATGTCCGGCCGACGATGGCGACGCCGGAGAAGTTCGCGCGGGATGATGTTCCCGCTGTGGCGACCTCGTCGGATGCGACGACCGAGGTCGCTCCGACGGACGCCGACGCCGCCGGGACGACCGGCGGCGACGCGAGCACTGCGCCGTCGCCCGAAGCCAGCGCCGAATTCTGGCGCAGCTTCAACGACCCGATGCTGACGCGCCTGGTCGACGAATCGCTGTCGGCCAACCATGACCTGCGCATCGCGCTGGCCCACTACGACCGCGCCAACGCATTGCTGCGCGGCGCCAAGTTCGACCGTTACCCGACGGTGACGGCCAGCGCCATCGCCAGCGACTCGCGCGCCAGCGCCGACCAGGCCCCCGGTCTCGATCGCGAAGCACGCGACGCCGAGAGCTACGGCGTGCAGGCCAACCTGAGCTGGGAGCTGGACCTGTTCGGTCGCGTGCGCCGCGGCATCGAAGCGCAAAGCGCGGAGACCTGGGCCACTGCCGCCGACCTGGACGCCCTGCAGGTCGCCATCGTCGGCGAAGTGGCGCGAAGCTACGTCGAATTGCGTGGCCTGCAGGAACGCCTGCGCGTGGCCCACGGCAATGCCGACAACCAGCGCGAGACCCTGCGCCTGGTGCAGGCGCGCTTCGACGCCGGACGCGGTACCGAGTTCGACACCTCGCGTGCCCGTGCCCAGCTGGAGACCACGCTGTCGCGCGTGCCGGCGCTGGAAGCGCAGGTGGCGGTGACCATGCATCGGCTCGCCGTGCTGGTCGGACAAACCCCGGATGCGCTGATTGTCGATCTCACCCCGCAACAGCCATTGCCGGCATTGCCGGCCCGGCTCGACGCGGGGACGCCGGGCGACCTGCTGCGTCGTCGTCCCGACGTCGCCGCCGCCGAACAACGGCTGCATGCCGCTACGGCCCGCATAGGCGTGGCTACCGCCGACCTGTTCCCGCGCTTCACGTTGGGTGGCCTGATCGGCTCGCAGGCGGTCGACAGCAGCGCGCTGTTCGAACGCGACAGCGAGACGCGCCTGGTCGCGCTGGGCATCGACTGGTCGTTCCTCGACGTCGGCCGGGTGCGCGCGCGCATTGCCGCCACCGATGCCGATGCCACCGGCGAGCTGGCGCGCTACCAGCAGACGGTGCTGCTGGCGCTGGAAGAAACCGAGAACGCGCTGGTGCGCTATGCCCGCGCCCGTGTCGAGGACCAGCACCTGGAGCAGGCGGCCATCGACAGCTCGCGTGCCGCCCAGCTGGCGCGGATCCGCTACGAGGCCGGCGCCGCCGACCTGCTGGAGGTGCTGGACGCCGAACGCAACCAGTTGCAGGCGCAGGAAGCCTTCGCCGATGGCCGCACCCGCAGCGTCACCGGCGCGGTCGCGCTCTACAAGGCCCTGGCCGGCGGCTGGCCGACGCGCGTGCCGGTCCGCGAGGAGGTCGCGCGCGGCTGACCGAGTTTTGCGGTGGGCCGGTGGTGGGCAAGTTTCCCCCTCCCTCGTCTTGCGTGCCCCGGCCCGCCCACCTTTCCGCCCGGCGCCTCGGAATCCCCCGCCCAGGCGCGGTTTCAGGCCGCCTAGCGCGGCCTTTTTTTCTGCAAACCGACGTGGGGTGTAGGATGCCGATCCCCCAAGGAGCCGCTGCCATGGCCGACCAGAACAAGCCTTCCCGAGAACAGGCCGAAGCGGCCATCCGTACCTTGTTGAGCTGGGCGGGCGACAACCCGGAGCGGGAGGGCCTGCTGGACACGCCCAAGCGCGTCGTCGAAGCCTTCGGCGACTGGTACAGCGGCTACGGCGACGACCCCACCGAATACCTCAAGCGCACCTTCGAGGAAGTCGAGGGCTACGACGAGATGATCGTGCTGCGCGACATCGAGTTCGAGAGCCACTGCGAGCACCACATGGCCCCGATCATCGGCAAGGCGCACGTGGGCTACCTGCCGGACGGCAAGGTGGTCGGCATCAGCAAGCTCGCCCGCGTGGTCGAAACCTATGCGCGGCGCCTGCAGGTGCAGGAGAAGCTGACTGCGCAGATCGCCCAGGTGATCCAGGACGTGCTGCAGCCGCGCGGCGTCGGCGTGGTCATCGAGGCCTCGCACGAATGCATGACCACGCGCGGAGTGCACAAGCGCGGCGTCAGCATGATCACGTCGAAGATGCTGGGAAGCTTCCGCGAGGATGCGCGTACGCGCGCGGAATTCCTGCAGTTCATCGATGTGGGTCCGGGGCGCTAA
>DATDBD010000150.1:0-3328 GCA_036525015.1 Lysobacter sp. | reverse complement strand
GCGTACAAGCGGTAACGGAATCCGACGCCGCCCACCAGCGCGCCGATGTTGAGGCTGAAGGCATAGCTGGTGAAGGCGATGGCGATCACCCGTCCCGTCGGCAGCGTGTGGTGGCTGTAGCGGCGTGCCGCCAGGTCGTACGCGCAAAACAGCAGATAGCTTGCCGCGACCAGCGCCATGGCGAGCAGCAACGTCGATGCGCCGTAGCCGGACAGCGCCTGCGCCACCTGCGGCCAGTCCACGGTGAGGGCGTAGCGGACCAGCAGCACGCCCGCGATCGCCAGGAACGCGGCGAACGCGAAGCGCCGCACTCGCCGCATGCGCGATCGATGCGCGGTCACGGCTTTTCTTCCGGCGTCGCAATGCCGGCTTCGGGCGCACCGGCCTCAGGCTCATCCGCACCGGGCGCCGTGGCGGGCGGTGTCGCGAGTTCGGTCCTGGGCGTGTGTGCTGGCACCCAGCCAGCCCAGTCCGGAAACCTGCGCAGGCAGTGGAATAGCAGCGGACGCGTCAGCACCTGCCAGAAGCGGCCGCGCGGAACGCTGGCAGAATCCACCTTGCGACAGTCCTGCTGCAGCAGTTCGTCGAGGCGTGCGCGCAGGTGCCGGGCGAACTCGCGGTCGCGGATGAAGACGTTCGCCTCCAGGTTCAGGGACAGGCTCAACGGATCCAGGTTGCTCGAACCCACCGTGCTCCATTCGCCGTCGATCACCGCGACCTTGCCGTGGAACGGACGCTTGCAGTACTCGTGGATGTGGACGCCGGCATCGAGCAGGTGGCGGTAGAGGCTGCGCGCGGCCAGTCGCGCCAGTTGCGTGTCGGGCTCACCCTGGAAGATCAGCGACACCGCCACGCCGCGCCGCGCCGCGCGGCGCAGGTCGCGAAGAAACCCGTAGCCCGGAAAGAAATACGCATTGGCGATCACCACTTCGCGCCGGGCCGCGCGGAAAGCCTGGCGGTATTCGCGTTCGATGCTGCGCTTATGGCGCGCATTGTCGCGGGGCAACAGCAGCACCTCCGCCTTGCCGGCAGGCGGCGAGGTGGTCGTCGCGGCGGGGCGCCACGGCGCGCCGGTTCCCTTTGACGTGATCGCACCGCGGGTAAAGGCGGCGAGATCCTCCGCCACCGGCCCCTCCACCTCGACGGCGTAGTCCTGCTTGGCGGTCGGGCCGAAGTCGGCGAGGTGGTCGGCCGAATAGTTGATGCCGCCCACGAACGCCAGGCGGCCATCGGTCACCACGATTTTGCGGTGCATCCGCCTGAACACATGCAGGCGGATGCCGAGCCAGGAGGGATGCTGGTCGTAGACGCGCAAGCGGATGCCGGCGTCGATCAGCGCCTGCAGGAATTCGTCGGAGAAACCGGGCGATCCGAAACCGTCGACCAGCACTTCCACGCGCACCCCGCGCCGGGCCGCGTCGATCAGGTGCCGATGCAGTTCAAGACCGACCTTGTCCTCGAACAGGATGAAGGTTTCCAGCAGCACTTCCTGCCGTGCGGCGTCGATAGCCTCGAATACGCGCGCGAAGAATTCTTCGCCGTTTTCCAGCAGTTGCACTCGATTGCCGCTGCGCCAGCGATCGACCGGGGTGCCACGCCACCTCAAGGCACATGCTCCGGAGCCGGGTCGTCGAGCTCGATGCGGGCCAGCAGGGGCAGATGGTCTGAGAGCTGCGACCACGGGCGTATCGACAACACCTGCGTGCCGCTGGCGCGCGCGTGCCGCACGTAGATGCGGTCGAGCGCCAGCACCGGCCAGCGCGAGGGGAAGGTCCGGGGCAGGCGGCCGGTGGCGCGCTCGAAAACTTCTTCCAGCCCGCACCCGCGCATCAGCGCATGCCCGCTTGCACGCCAGTCGTTGAAGTCGCCGGCCACGACGACCGGCGCGTCCTTCGGAATTTCATCGCGGACGATCCCGCACAGCAGGCCGATCTGTTCGCGACGGTGCGATTCGCGCAGTCCCAGGTGCACGCAGATCGCATGCACCTGGCCCGGGTGGTCGGGAATTCGCACGATCACGTGCAGCAGGCCGCGTTGCTCGTGGCCGTGCACCGACACATCGCGATTGGCGTACGAGACGATGGGGAATTTGCAGAGCAGGGCGTTGCCGTGATGGCCGTGCGGATACACCGCATTGCGGCCGTAGGCGAACTGCGGCCACAACGTGTCGGCCAGGTATTCGTACTGGGAGTTCGATGGCCAGTTGGCGTGGCGGCGGGCGTGATGCGCGTGCTCGCCCAGCACTTCCTGCAGAAACACCACGTCCGCCGCTACCTGGCCGATGGCGTCGCGCAGTTCGGGCAGGACGAAGCGCCGGTTCAGAAGGTTGAAGCCCATGTGCACGTTCACGGTCAGCACGTTGAACGAAGCCATGCGGCAGCCTTCTGGAAGCGCGGTGGGAGCTGGCTTGTGATTCTGCCGAGCCGCCATGGGTCGCGGCGTGAGGATGCGGCCCGGGACGTCGCACCGGGAACGTCACACCGGGACGGCGCACTGGAAAACACGGCCTTCACGCGAACCGCGAGCATTGCTGCGCCACACTGTTCGCCAGCTAGCAAGCCGATGTAAGCAAGCCGATGTAAGCCCGCAGGAGTCGTGCCATGTCGCAAAGCGACGCTCCACCCCCTGGTCCCGATTTCAGCCTGGGCGTGTTGCTGGTCAGCATTCCGTATTCGGGCGTACTGGCCGGCCATGTCGATGGCACAGCGGTGCTACTGGCGCGAACGGACGGCGAAATCCATGCGCTCAGCGGAACCTGCACTCATTACGGAGCGCCACTGGCGGAAGGGCTGGTGGTCGGCGACGAGATCCGGTGCCCGTGGCACCACGCCTGTTTCAGTCTGCGCACCGGCCGTGCGCGACATGCCCCGGCCTTTGCCCCGCTGGCGACATAGCAGGTGGACATCATCGACGACATGGTCTTCGTGCGCGGGGAAGCCGCGCCAAAGGATGCGCCATCGACGCGGCCGCTCGAGATGCCCGGACGCATCGTCATCATCGGTGGCGGCGCTGCCGGATATGCGGCAGCGCTGCGGTTGCGCGAACTGGGCTTCGCGGGAAGCCTGACGATGCTGAGCGCCGACGATGCCGCCCCCTACGACCGCCCCAATCTGTCCAAGGACTATCTTGCGGGCACGGCGCCTGCGGATTGGATTCCGCTGCAGGGAGCGGATTTCTACACCGGTCGTGGAATCGATCTGAGGCTGGATTGCCAGGTCGCCGGCATCGATACGAAGACCAGGCAGGTATCGACCACGACAGGCGAGCGCCATGCCTTTGATGCGCTGCTGATCGCCACCGGTGCCGAGCCACGTCGCCTGCCTTTGCC